>JBIPME010000089.1:0-6908 GCA_044369275.1 Rhodoferax sp. | reverse complement strand
CTGAGGCTGAGGCCGCCGCTTTGGGGGCTGCTGCGCGTTCGGAGACGGGGCTGTTGGGGCGCACATTTTGTTTGCCGTCTTGCACCACCGACTCACCCGCTGCAAGGCCGCTGACCGCCGATTCGCCATTTTCGGAGTACAGCACCTTCACGGGGCGCAGCACCGCTTTGCCTTGCTCTACCACGTACACCGCCGTGCCCTTGGGGCTTACCAGAATGCAAGCCTGTGGCACCACCACCGCTTTCTCTAAGGTTTTGATGGTTTGCTGGACTTGCACAAAAGCCCCGGGCCAGAGCTTGTTGCCCTTGTTCTCAAAAACCGCTTTGGCCTTGACGGTGCCGGAGCTGGGGTCGACCAGGTTGTCAATAAATTCCAAGCGCCCTTTGAAGCTTTCCCCGCCCTCTGCCAGGCTGGCGCTGACGTTGGCCCCGCCGCGTTGGAGGGCGGCCAAAGCGTCTGGCAGGTTGCGTTGCGCAATGCTAAAGAGCACGGTAATGGGGTCGAGTTGCGTAATGGTGACCAAGGTGGTTTGGTTGGCTTGCACGGAGCTGCCGGCAAACACATTGATCAGGCCTGCGCGCCCTGATTGCGGGGCGGTAATTTTGGAGAAAGACAGGGCCACTTGGCTGGCATTGATGGCGGCTTGGTCTGCCTCTAGGGTGGCGTTCAGGGCATTGAGCTGTGCTTGCGTGGTGTCCAAAGCCCCTTGCGAAATAAAATTTTGGGCAAACAACTGCTGCGCACGTTCGTACTGCCTGCGCGCATCGGCCAAGCTGGCTTTGTTTTTGGCGTACTGCGCACGCACTTTTTCGGCATTGGCTTGGTCGGTGCGGGAGTCTAGGCTGAACAGCAGCTGGCCCGTTTTGACAAATTGGCCTTCGCTAAAGTGCACTTTGGTGACCGTGCTGGAGATTTGGGCGCGCACCTCTACGCTGCTGAGCGGCACCACCGTGCCCGTGGATTTCAGGCCCACCGCCATGTCTTTTTGCAGGGCTTTGACGGTGCTCACGGTGACCGCAGGGCCTGCCGGTGCGGAGGCTGCCGAGGCCGCATTGGCGGGTAGGGGGGCTTTGGTGGCGGTGCCGCTGGATTCGTTGCTGGGGCTGCAGCCCATGAGCCCCAAGGACACCAGCAGGCATGCGCCTATGCATTGGCGTGTAAGAAGTGGCAGAGTGATTTTCATGAGGCGGGTTTGGTGGGGCATGGAATTTTCTAGGCTGTGCGGTCAGTTGGATGGCGCGGCGCGGATGCAAGCGAGGGCAAGCGGGGGCAGGCGGGGGGTGGGCTGCGCCCCGTTGCGTTGCTTGCGCTTGGCTATTGCTTGGCTCCTAAGGCCAAGGCCGCAGCGCGAGAATTCGCCAACGCCTGCTCCTCTTGGTCGCGCTGTGCACCTTGGCCTGCGTGCACAGGCCAGCCTTGCAGGTGTTGCAGGCACAGCGTGCCTAGCGCTTCAATCCAAGGTGCGCTTTGGTTGAGGCAGGCAATGTAGTGGAATTCTTTTCCACCGGCTTGCAAAAAGGCGGCGCGGGCCTCCATGTTGATTTCTTCTAGCGTCTCCAAGCAGTCGCTGGTAAAGCCCGGGCACATCACATCCACGCGCTTCACGCCTGCTTGGCCGAGTGCGATGAGGGTGGGTTCGGTGTACGGCTCAAGCCACTTGGCCCGGCCCAGGCGCGATTGGAAGGTCACCTGGTACTGCGTTTTTTCCAGCCCAAGGTACTGTGCCAACAGCCGTGCGGTTTTAAAGCACTCGCAGTGGTAGGGGTCACCAAGCTGCAAAGTGCGTTCAGGAACGCCGTGAAAGCTCATCACCAGTTGGTCCGGCTTGCCGTGCGTGCGCCAGTGGTTTTGCACGCTTGCGCCCAAGGCGGCGATGTAGTCGGGGCTGTCGTGGTAGTGGTTGACAAAGCGGAACTCGGGCAGGGTGCGCGTGCGACGGGCCCAGGCATAGACCGCATCGCACACGCTGGCGGTGGTGGTGCCCGAGTACTGGGGGTAGGCGGGCACGATCAAAATGCGCGTAGCCCCTTGGGCTTTGAGCGCGTCGAGCTGCGAGGCAATCGAGGTGCTGGCGTAGCGCATGGCCCAGCGCACCAGCACGTTATGGCCACGCGCTGTAAGCCATGCCTCTAGCGACTCGGCCTGTTGCTGCGTGCCCACTTGCAGGGGCGAGCCTGCGGGGGTCCAGATGCTGGCGTATTTGGCCGCCGATTTGGCCGGGCGAAAACGCAAAATAATGCCGTGCAAAATCAGCATCCAAAGCAGGCGCGGTATTTCTACCACACGGTGGTCGCTTAAAAACTCTGCCAAATAGCGCCGCACCGCAGGGGTGGTGGGGGCGTCGGGCGTGCCGAGGTTGCAATACAAAATAGCAGTGCGTGCAGGCTGTCCGTGGGTGTAGCTGGGTTCGGTCGAAAAAGAAGGCTTGGATAAGGTCATGTTCGTCTTGTTCGTCGTATTTGTCGTGTTCGTCGTGTTCGTCGTGTGGATCATGCGCGCAGGCTCACGCGTGTAGGGTCAGGCGCGTATTGTCGTGCAGGTGATGCAGTATTCTCCTTGGTCTATGCTCGACACTTCAAAAATTAAGGCCATCACCTTAGACCTAGACGACACACTGTGGCCAATTTGGCCCACCATTGCGCATGCGGAGACGGTGTTGCAACAGTGGCTACACTCCCATGCGCCCTTGGCGGCCCAGGTTTTCGCAGACCCCGTGCAGCGCCAAGCCTTGCGCGATGCGGCGATTGAGAGCGCACCCACGCGCACCCATGACCTGAGCGCGATCCGCCTGTCCATGATCGACTTGGGCCTGCAGCGCACGGGCGAGGATCGCGCTTTGGCTGCGCAGGCGTTCGAGGTTTTTTATGCCGCCCGCATGCAAGTGCAGCTGTTTGCAGATGCGCTGCCCGCTTTGCGCACGCTGGCCCAGCACTACCCGCTGGTGGCGGTCTCGAATGGCAATGCCGATGTGCACCGCATTGGCATCGGCGCATTTTTCACCGCCAGCGTGAGTGCCCGCGACACCGGCGTGGCCAAGCCCCACCCGGCCATTTTCCACGCCGCAGCCCAAAGACTGGCGCTGCACCCCGAGCAGGTGCTGCACGTGGGCGATGACGCCCATTTGGACGTGCGAGGTGCCTTGGCCGTGGGCATGCAAACCGTTTGGATTAACCGCGACGGTGCCACTTGGCCGGGAGACCTTGCGCCCCATGCAACGGCGACCGACATGGCGCACTTGTGCCAGTTGTTGGGCCTGCCAAGAAACGTGTGATTCCCGTGCAGTTAGGGTATGCTTGCGCGCCTTGTCTTTAATATTCTTTGGAATTATTTGGTTTCCTTTAGAATTATTTGGTTTATTTCGGTTTTTATTTTGTTTATTGGTTTTATTTAGTTTTTTGATTTTTTTGGTTTTTTGGAGGTTTTATGAAACAAAAATTTTATGCATGGCCCATCGCGGCCTGCGCACTGACTTTGGTCACGGCCTGCGCTACGCAAGAGTCCTCACGCACGCTGGCGGTGCAAAAAGTAGATGCGGCTAGCCAGGCTTATAGCGGCGTGCGCACGCCCATTGCGCTGGGCAAGTTTGACAACCGCAGTTCTTTTTTGCGGGGCATTTTTTCGGACAATGTCGACCGCTTAGGCAGCCAAGCACAAACTATTTTGATGACGCATTTGCAGCAAAGTCAGCGTTTTAACGTGTTGGACCGCGCCAATATGACGGAAATCAAAGAAGAAGCGGCCTTGAGAAAACAGGCACAAAACCTCAAGGGAGCGGACTTTGTGGTCACCGGTGACGTGACTGAGTTTGGCCGCAAAGATGTGGGCGACCGCCAGTTGTTTGGTATTTTGGGACGCGGAAAAACCCAGGTCGCCTATGCCAAAGTCAACCTCAATATTGTCAACACCAGCACCTCTGAAGTGGTGTACTCCACGCAAGGCGCGGGCGAATACAGCTTGTCTGAGCGCGAGGTGATTGGCTTTGGCTCCACTGCGGGTTACGACGCCACCCTGAACGGCAAGGTGCTGGATTTGGCGATTCGTGAGGCCGTTAACAGCCTGGTAAGCGCCGTGGACAACGGCACTTGGCGCGTTGCGGCTAAGTAGATTCAAAAATAAAAAACTTCAATACAAATTGTTAATCAACCTTGGTAGAGAAAGAGTTTCTGTGCAAAAAAAACGTATGAAATGCATGCAAAGCGTGCTTTGGGGAGGCGTATCGTCTTTGGTGGTCTTGTTAATGGGCTGTGCAGGCCCGACGACGATCTACGATTGGCAGAATTACCAAAACAACCTCCACACCTATTTGCGTGGCGACAAGGCGGCCACGCCGCAGCAAATCGCGGCCATGGAGGAGGATTTGCAAAAAATCCGTGCTTCGGGCAAACCGATTCCCCCAGGCTACCAAGCGCACCTGGGCCTTTTGTACGCCAAAGAGGGCAACTTGTCGGCATTCGCGCAGCAGTTGGATGCGGAGAAAACGCAATACCCTGAGTCCAAGGCCTACATGGACTTTTTGACACGCAATTTGAAGAAATAAGGGGTTGGAATATGTACTACAAAAAATTCATTGCGCTCGCGGCTTTACTGGGTCTTGCCGTTGTCAGCACCGGCTGCGCCACCCGTGCGCCCAAAGATTACACCGACTACCTAGAGAGCAAACCCGCCTCGATCGTGGTGTTACCACCGGTCAACAATACGGTGGAGGTGCAAGCCAGTAACAGCGTTTTGTCTTATGTCACCCGTCCCTTGGCTGAGGCGGGCTACTACGTGATGCCCGTGGCTTTGGTCTCGGAGACGTTCCACGAAAACGGCTTGACCCAACCCCAAGATATGCATGCGGTGTCCACCGACAAGCTAAGGCAATTTTTTGGGGCTGACGCGGCGCTGTACATCCAAATTTCCCAGTACGGCACCAGCTTTCAGGTGCTCAACAGCGTGACGCAGGTCACTGCTGAGGCCAAGTTGGTGGATTTGAAAAATGGCAAACAACTTTGGACGGGCAATGCTAGCGCCAGCAGCGCCGAGGGTGAAAACCAGCAAAACCTGGGGCTAGCGGGTTTGCTGATTTCAGCGATTGTTAAGCAAGTGATTGCAACGGCTTCAGACCAAGGGCACAAAATAGCCGGTCTTGCAACCGGCCGTTTGCTCAGCGTAGGCCCCGACGGGCTGTTGTTGGGGCCACGTTCACCGAACTACGGTAAAAAATAAGCGGCATGGACAGCCCAAAGCGGTGCGCACGCAGCACCCTTTGGGCGCTCTTGCTTCGGGCGCTTGTTTGGGTGCTTTTTTTGGATGCGCAATGCGATGAAAAAAGGTCAGACCGTACTTGCCACGGTCTGACCTTTTTTTTACGCTGTCTTTTCGCTCACGGGCTCAGTTGCGCATTAATCGCATCCAAGTCCTCGGCCTGCAGGGTGCCTGCGGCTTGGCGCAGTTTGAGGCCGCCGACCAAGACGTCGTAGCGGGCTTTGGCCAATTTGGCTTTGGTGTCAAAAAGCTGGCTTTGGGAGTTCAGCACGTCGATATTGATTTTCACGCCCACTTGGTAGCCCAGCTTGTTGGCGTCGAGTGCGCTCTGGGTGGAGGCTTCGGCTGCTTCAAATGCCTTGACCTGGGCCAAGCCGGTTTGCAGGCCTAGGTAAGCGGTGCGTACCGCCTGGGTAATGCTGCGCTGCGTGGCCTGAAAGTCATTGAGGGCTTTGTCTTCGAGTGAGAGTGTTTCGCGGATGCGGTTTTGGCTAGCGAAGCCCGAGAACAAGGGCAGGTTAAAGCTCAGGCCGACCACGCCTTGGTTGATTTTGTACTGGGTGCTGCCAGTGGCGCTGCCGTCGTTGTTGTTGGCGCTGTAGCTGGCCACCAAGTCCAAGGTGGGTTTGTGGCCGGCTTGGGCTTTTTCGGTTTCGAGTTTGGCAATGGCAAGGGCCAAGGCCTGTTGCTGAATGGCGGGGTTGTGGGTTTCGGCCTGTGTGATCCAGTAGGCAATGTCGGCGGGCTCTATGGCGGCGAGTTGGATGGGGGTGCGCAGGGGCTTGGGTTGGATGGTGGATTGCCCCACCAGCTGGTCCAGTGCCAATGACTTGATGCGCAGGTCGTTTTCAACCGCCAATTCTTGGGCAACGACCAGGTCGTAGCGGGCCTGGGCATCGCGGGTGTCGACGATGGTGGAGGTGCCTACCTCAAAATTGCGCTTGGCAAAGGCGAGTTGCTCGGAGACGGCTATTTTTTGGTTGCGGATAAAGGTCAGGTTGTCTTGGGCGGTCAGCACATCAAAATAGGCTTGGCTGATGCGAATGATCAGGTCTTGGCGGGCGGCGGTGAGCTGGAATTGGGCGAGTTCCGTTTGTTTTTTGCCCTGCCCGTAGGTGGCCCAGTTGGCAGCGCGGTACAGCGGTTGGCTGGCCGAGACCGTGCCGGTTTGGGTGCCGTAGTCGCGGTCCACTTGGGGTGTTAAAGAGTTGCTGAGGTTGGTTTGGTTGGCACTGATGGCAAGGTTGACATTGGGCAGCAGGCCCGCAATGGCCTGGTCTGCCTTGGCCAGGGTGGCATCGAACTGGGATTTGGCGGATTGGTAACTCGCATCGTAGCTTTGCGCAGCGTTGTACAGCGTGACCAGGTTTTGGGCCTGGGTTGAAGGCATCCAGAAGCTGCAGCTTAGCGCAGTGACAAGGGGGAGGGCGGCAAAGCGCCTTGACAGGCTGGAGCTGGACATAGGGTGGAGGCTTTCGTGTGCGGGGCTGAGGTGCGCTGCTAAGTGCGGGGTTAAAAAAGTGGGCGGTTCAAGAGTGGACGGTTCAAGAGTGCGCGGTTGAAGCTTGCGGGTTGGCGGTGCGTGCTTCAGTAGCGTGCAATGCTGGGGTCAACATGGGCGGACCAGGCGTCAATGCCCCCGGCGATGTTGGCAACGTGGG
>JBIPME010000088.1:0-6930 GCA_044369275.1 Rhodoferax sp. | reverse complement strand
TCGCGGCAGGCACGCTGAACGCGCAAAGCAATCTCGCCGCGGTTCGCAACCAGAATTTTTTTAAACATGGATTTTTTTAGAAAATTTATTCAATTACGAACAAGGTTTGACCGTATTCCACTGCCTGACCGTTATCGCAAAGAATTTGCGTGACCGTTCCCGACTTATCCGATTCAATTTCGTTCAAAATTTTCATAGCTTCAATAATGCATAAGGTCTCGCCAATTTTGACCGTATCGCCCACTTCGACAAACGCCTTGGCACCAGGTGCACTAGAGCGGTAAAAAGTACCTACCATGGGGGATTTCACTGGGTGCCCAACTTCAGAGACCACTTCTAAGGGGGCGGCAGTCGGTGCAGCGGCGGGCGCGGGCACCATGGCATGGGGATTGTGTACATTGGGAGAAACATTGCCTTGCATGGGTTGGCTATAGGCTTGCATGCCAGCGTAGCCCCCTTTGACAATCCGAACCTTACCTTCTGCCTCTGTAATTTCCAGTTCAGACACATTGGAATCAGACACCAAATCAATCAGTGTTTTGAGTTTACGTAAATCCATGAGATCTCCAGCTTATGCGTTATAAAAATTCAAACTTATTTGCGTGCTTACTTGCTGCTCAACTGCACAAGCCAAGTCACCGCAATTGGTTTTATTTTTAGCCAAATGATTGTATTTGACGTTATCAAGAAAATATAGACCCATTCTATCAACGCCCGCGCATGCAACTTTGCACCACATTGCGGCCTATTTTAAACGAGCCCATGCAGCCAAATCTTGCGCATGCAAGAGGCCCATTTTGCGTTGAATAGCATTGCCAGTGCGGTCTAGCACCACCGAAAAAGGCAGGCTACCCGTCAAGTTGCCCAATTGACGCCCCAACCCCACGCCCGCAAGGTCTGCAATGGCCACAGGAAAGGCCAGTGGCATTTTGTTCAAAAATGAAACGACTGCAGAGGGCTTATCGACCGCCAAGCCCAAGACGTTCCAGCCTTTTGACTTATTTTCTTGGTAGAAAGCATTGATTAAAGGCAGTTCCTCCACGCAGGGCGGGCACCAAGTCGCCCAAAAATTCAGCAACAAGGCTTTGCCTCGAAAGGCATTCAAGGCAACCGGCGTGCCATCAGGTGCCTGCCATTGCAAGTCCCAAAAACCCGCAAAGGGCTCTTGCAGAGCTGGGGTTTGGGTTGCCGCACGCTGCCAAGCCGCCGTAGCACCCAGCACGCCTGCAAGCCCTCCCACGCCCCAGAGCATGGCACGACGGCGGTGGTTTACCGATGAATTTAATGTTTGAGATGTTTGAAATTGGCTGGACATGTTAGGCATGATTGAAAAGTTAACCACCCGTCTTCGAGACTGTCATACGCTCGAAGGATTGGAATTATTCGAATTGTTCGAATCATTGGAATCATTGGAATCATTCGAATGGTTCAGATCGTTCGAATCGTTTAATAAACGCTCAACAGACGCAATATCTCCGCGCGGAGATTTGCCTCGGCTATCGGGCTTGATGGCCCCGCGCAAATCGTCAAAATCGAACACCAACAAATGAACCCCCACGGACACACCCAACTCCCGCGAGCGGGCATGGATGCTCAAAACATCAATTTCTTTGCCATTAAAGCCCGTGGTCGAATGGACTTCAAAGCGAACATCTTGGTCAATTAAGGCTATTTCAGCGGATTTGGAGTCATCGCAAAACAAGTTCACGTAAATATCCGAATCTTTGGTTGCCGTCCCCCGCCAAACTCGGCCCGACAAATAGGGGCGAAAATCCGCCAAACGCCGCATCCAGACCAAGGCCAACTGACGCAACACGCGCAATTCAAGCGCTTGGGTATCCGCACAAAAGAGACGGATGTAGGCTTCCACCGCAAGTTCAACTTGCTCGTTATCAGGCATGGCTGCGCGCTGTGAAAAGCCGAGCTGCTTGATTGCCCTGCGCTTGGCCACACCGTACTCCAAACCCTCTTCCACGACCATGCGTGCGGCGGCAGAGGCAACTTCTTCCTTCATTTCTTGCATAGGCGTATTGTGCACTTCCTTAGAATCGGGGCCTATGCATATTCATATCCTTGGTATTTGTGGAACTTTTATGGGCGGGCTCGCGGCCCTTGCGCGCGAAGCGGGTCACCGTGTCACCGGTTGCGATGCGGGTGTTTATCCGCCAATGAGCGACCAATTGCGTGCGCTAGGCATTGATCTGATTGAGGGTTTTGACGTTGCGCAATTGGCATTAAAACCGGATCTTTTCATTATTGGTAACGTCATCAGCCGCAGCCGTTTGGCCAACGGCGAACCGAAATTCCCGCTGATGGAGGCAATTTTGGACGCTGGCTTGCCTTACACCAGCGGGCCGCAGTGGCTTGCGGAACATGTGCTCCAAGGCCGCCATGTGTTGGCGGTTGCAGGCACGCATGGCAAAACCACGACCACGGCCATGCTGAGCTGGATTTTGGAAAGCGCAGGCCTTGCACCTGGATTTTTGGTCGGCGGACTGCCCATGAATTTCGGGGTGTCCGCCAAACTCGGCACGGGCGCCTATTTCGTGATTGAGGCCGACGAATACGACACTGCCTTTTTCGACAAACGAAGTAAGTTCGTTCACTACCGCCCAAAAACACTGATTTTAAACAATCTTGAATTCGATCACGCCGATATTTTTGATGATTTATCAGCCATTGAACGACAATTTCACCATTTACTCAGAACCGTGCCCAGCAATGGCCGCGTGGTGTTTAACGGGCTGGAAGAGTCTTTGGTGCGTGTGCTGCACCAAGGCTGCTGGAGTGAGGTACGCAGCTTTGGCGCGGCAGTGAGCGACTTCAGTGCCCAAGGCGAGCCGCACGATTTTCAGGTGCTCCAACACGGTCAACCATGCGCGCATGTGCGTTGGGGTGTTACGGGCGTGCACAACCAGCTCAACGCCTTGGCAGCCATTGCCGCAGCCGATCACCTGGGCGTCTCGCCCAAACAGGCCGCAGCGGCACTGCAACACTTTGAAAACGTAAAGCGCCGCATGGAAGTACGCGCACGCATCCAGTGGAGCACCGCACCCTCGGTAGACGCAGCGCCGACCGCTGGCAGCACACTGTTGCCCGCCATCACCCTCTATGACGATTTTGCACACCATCCAACGGCTATCCACACGACGGTCAATGGTTTGCGCCGCCAAGTGGGGAGCGCAAGAATATTGGCTGTGTTTGAACCGCGCTCTAACACCATGCGGCTGGGCGCCGTCAAAGCGCAGCTCCCTTGGAGTCTGGAAGAGGCTGATTTGGCCTTTTGCCACAGCGCAGGCTTGGACTGGGACGCCAACGAGGCACTCGCCGCCATGGGGGACAAGGCCTTTGTCGCGGACACCATAGAGGGTTTGATTGCACAACTGCTAGGGCAGGTACGCAGCGGGGATCATATTCTTTGCATGAGCAATGGTGGCTTTGGCAATATCCATGAAAAATTGGCAATTGCGCTCGAAAAGCAAGGGGCTAACGCCTCGGTAGACGTTAGCCCCAGCATTTAACTTAAATTAACTTAATTTAAGTTAATTTAAAGGCCGATTAGGAGTTTTGACGCCGCGTTTGCACCGCCGCCGATAAAACTTCCAAGCTTTGCAAGGAGTCATCCCAACCTAGGCAAGCGTCGGTAATGCTTTTGCCGTATTCAAGCTGGGTCGAATCGTCTTTGCCAGGGGTGAATTTTTGGGCTCCGGCTTGGAGGTGGCTTTCGACCATGACCCCAAAAATACGGCGCGATCCGCTGGCAATTTGGGCAGCGATGTCACGGGCGACTTCGAGCTGCTTTTCATGTTGTTTGCTGCTGTTTGCGTGGCTGCAATCGACCATGAGACTGGCATGCAAATGGGCTTTTTCTAAGTCTACGCAGGCTTGCGCCACGCTGGTGGCATCGTAGTTGGGCGTTTTGCCGCCGCGCAAAATAACGTGGCAATCTTTGTTCCCCTTGGTCTGCACAATCGCCACCTGTCCGTTTTTGTGCACCGATAAAAAGTGGTGGCCACCTGCGGCTGCTTGGATTGCATCGGTCGCAATTTTGATGTTGCCGTCCGTTCCATTTTTGAAGCCTATGGGTGCCGATAAGCCCGAAGCCAATTCACGGTGCACTTGGCTCTCGGTGGTGCGTGCGCCAATGGCGCCCCAGGCAATCAAATCGCCCAGGTACTGGGGGGAAATCACGTCTAAGAACTCACTGCCTGCGGGTAGGCCCAAGCGGTTAATTTCAATCAGCAGCTGGCGCGCAATGCGCAGTCCTTCGTCAATGCGGAAGCTTTCGTCCAAGTAGGGGTCGTTGATCAGGCCTTTCCAACCCACGGTGGTGCGCGGTTTTTCAAAGTAAACCCGCATCACGATCTCCAGCGTGTCTGCGTAATGGTGGCGTACTGCCTTGAGCTTGCGGGCATATTCCAATGCAGCCTGCGGATCGTGGATAGAGCATGGGCCAATGATGACCAAGAGCCTGTCATCTTTACCGGCCATGATCTTATGAATGCTATGGCGCGTTTTGCTTATGAGCGTTTCAGCGGGAGTGCCTTTGATAGGGAAAAAACGAATCAGATGTTCGGGCGGTGGCAGCACAGTGATGTCCTCTATACGTTCATCGTCCGTCGTACCGGTTCGATCGTTGGTATTGTCCAAACTGGCAAAGGCTTTATTTCTCATTTCTGGGACTCCTCATGCAATAAAAAACTTTTAAAAGACATAAAAAAAACCGCCAGGTTGGTGGCGGTTTGAAGGGATTCTTAACGTTTTTACTTCACGCTGATCAATCTCTACCGCCGCAGGCGCTTGAGAACCAAAAGTAGCTAAAGTAAAAACGTGGAGAATGCATGGGGACAATGTAGCACAATTCAAATTCACTACGTTGGGCGCTAAATTAAGCAGTCCCACCTACGGTTAAACCGTCAATCCGCAAAGTGGGTTGCCCCACCCCCACGGGCACGCTCTGCCCTTCTTTGCCGCAGGTGCCGACACCGCTGTCGAGCTTCATGTCGTTGGCCATCATCGTTACCTGCTTCAAACAATCAGGCCCGCTGCCGATAATGGTTGCGCCCTTGACGGGGTATAAAATTTTGCCGTTCTCAACCCAATAGGCTTCGCTGGCAGAGAAGACAAATTTTCCGCTCGTAATGTCGACTTGCCCGCCACCAAAGTTGGTGGCATACAAACCTTTTTTGATGCTTTTGACGATTTCTTCGGGCTCCATGTCGCCGCCCAGCATGTAGGTGTTGGTCATACGGGGCATGGGGATATGGGCATAGCTTTCACGCCGCCCATTGCCTGTTGCCGCAACGCCCATCAAGCGGGCGTTCATGGCGTCTTGCAAATAGCCTTTTAAGATGCCGTCTTCAATGAGCACATTGCGCTGGCTCACGTTGCCCTCGTCGTCTACGTTGAGCGAGCCCCGACGGTCGGCAATCGTGCCATCGTCTAACACCGTAACGCCTTTGGCAGCAACACGTTGGCCAATGCGCCCCGTAAATGCGCTGGAGCCCTTGCGGTTGAAATCACCTTCTAGGCCGTGCCCTATGGCTTCGTGCAACAAAATTCCGGGCCAGCCCGCGCCAAGCACTACGGGAATCTCTCCCGCAGGCGCTGGGCGCGCTTCTAAATTGGTTAATGCCGCTTGAACGGCTTGGTCCACATAGTCTTGGATTTGGGCATCCGAAAAGTAGGCCAAACCAAAGCGTCCACCGCCACCGCTGGAGCCCATCTCGCGGCGGCCTTTTTGCTCCGCAATCACCGTCACCGACAAGCGCACCAAGGGGCGCACATCGGCGGCCAGCGTACCGTCGGCCCGCGCCACCAGCACGACATCGTATTCACTGGCCAAGCCGGCCATGACTTGGGCCACACGCGGGTCTTTGGCCCGGGCTAAACGTTCTACTTTGCCCAGCAATTCGACTTTGGTGGTGCTATCTAGCGTGGCAATAGGGTCTATGTCGCCGTACAGAACACGGCTGGGTGCAATTTTTTTAGCCCCTGCTTTCACGCGACCCGCCTGCGCTACCGCAGCGATGGAGCGAACCGTGCGCGCAGCATCGAGCAAGGAGGCTTGGGAGATGTCATCTGAATACGCAAAGGCGGTTTTTTCCCCGCTCACCGCCCGCACACCAACGCCTTGGTTGATACTAAAGGAGCCCGTCTTGACAATGCCCTCTTCCAGACTCCAGCCCTCCGATCGGGTGTACTGAAAATACAAGTCCGCCTCGTCGACTTGGTGGGCTTTGATGGTGTTGAGGGCTAGGCGCAGATGCGACTCATCTAAGCCGAAGGGACTCAATAAAAGGGACTTGGCCGTAGCCAAACGTTCAATGGTGGGTTCGCGGGTGATCATGCCGCCATTTTAGGCTGCTACAGAAGCCCTTGCCTAGCATGGCGATTGAACTGCATCCGCTTTTAACCCACTTTTAAGACTGTACTAGCCGTTTGGAATTGGCAATCGACATCAAAATCCCCAAAGCCAAGCCGATGATCACCATGGCCGTTCCCCCATAGCTAACGAATGGCAAGGGCACACCTACCACCGGCAAAATGCCGCTGACCATGCCCATATTCACAAACGAGTAGGTGAAAAACACCATGCTGATACTGCCCGCCAGCAAGCGCGAGAACAAGGTCGGCGCCTCTAACGCGATGGCCAAACCACGAAAAATCAAAAATATAAACGAAGCAATTAGCAACAAATTACCAACCAGTCCAAACTCTTCTGAATAGGCTGCAAAAATAAAGTCAGTCGTACGCTCAGGAATGAACTCCAAATGCGTTTGCGTACCCTTCATGAACCCCATGCCAAAAACGCCACCCGAACCAATCGCAATCATGCCCTGGATAATGTGAAAGCCTTTACCCAAGGGGTCACGGGTAGGGTCGAGCAAAGTGCACACCCGCTGTTGCTGGTAACTGTGCAACACCGGC
>JBIPME010000087.1:0-6940 GCA_044369275.1 Rhodoferax sp. | reverse complement strand
ACTCGCATTTAGATTGCAATTACCCATCGCAAGCTTGTCTGCATGCCCCATTGCAGTCTTGCCTTATTTCATTGCCTTATTTCATTGCCTTCTTTCATCACCTTGTTTCCTTGCTTTATTTTTGGAGCGTTATGACCCAGCTGTTGTCCGACTTGCCCAATGGCGCTAGCGCCACGGTGGAGCGCGTGTTTGCGGGGCACCCTGCTGTGGGCGAAGCGAATTTGCGGCGTTTAAGTGAGCTGGGCTTTATACCGGGTGAGCCTTTGAAAATCTTGCGCCGTGGGCCAGGCGGGCGTGAGCCCTTGGCGGTGCAAGTGGGAGAGACGCTGTTTGCCTTGCGCTGGGTAGAAGCGCAGTGTGTGCAAGTGGTCTCACCCTCCAAATAATTGAAGTTCATTTTTAAAGTTGTATGACGACATGACCACTGCGGCTTCCCCCACTTTGACGCGCATTGCATTGGTGGGCAACCCCAATTGCGGCAAGAGCGCCCTGTTTAACCTGCTCACAGGTGCACGCCAGAAAGTGGCCAACTATGCAGGCGTCACCGTAGAGCGCAAAACCGGATTCACCCGCTTGCACAATGGCCAGACCTTGGCCGTCGTCGATTTGCCCGGTGCCTACAGCCTGACGCCCTCGACCCCCGATGAGCAGGTGATGCTCGAAGTGATTGAAGGACGCCGCGCGGGCGAAGCCGCCCCTGATTTGGTGGTGGCGGTGGTGGACGCCACCAATCTGCGCATGAATTTGCGTTTGGTTTTGGAGCTCAAGCGCTTACAAATTCCCATGGTCGTGGCGCTGAACATGGCTGATGTGGCGCGTGCCCACGGTTTACGCATTGACGTGGCGCAATTGGCCTTGGAGCTGGGTTGCCCGGTGGTGGAAACGGTGGCCGTTAAACAGAACGGCCACACCGCGCTGTTGCAACAGTTAGAGCGTTTAGGGCAGCAATGGCCCGCACTTGCACCCGCCGCAACCGCAACCGCAACCGCAACCGCAACCAGTATGGACGCAGCACCCGCGCACGCAGCACGCGTAGGCGCGCCCCCCACCGGGGACCTGTCCATGGATGCGGTGGCTTTGCAAACCGAGGTGCGCCGCATTTTGCATTTGGTCTGCCCCGACGTTCCCAGGCTGAACCGCTTTCAATACCGTTTGGATGCGGTGCTGATGCACCCCGTGTGGGGGTTGGCGGTGCTGGTAACCGTACTGTTTTTGATTTTTCAAGCGGTATTTTCTTGGGCCAATGTGCCGATGGACGCCATCAAAAGCGCCATGGGCGCGGCCGGGGACTGGACTTCTGCACACATGGCAGAGGGGCCGCTGCGCAGCCTGTTGGTGGACGGGGTGATTGCGGGGGTGGGCGGGGTCTTGGTGTTTTTGCCGCAAATTTTGATTTTGTTTTTCTTTATTTTGCTGCTGGAAGACTCGGGGTATTTACCGCGTGCCGCGTTCTTGCTCGACAACTTAATGGGCAAAGTGGGGTTGTCGGGGCGCGCTTTTATTCCGTTGTTGTCCAGCTTTGCCTGCGCCATACCTGGGATCATGGCCACGCGCACCATTGCCAATTGGAAGGACCGCCTGTCCACCATCATGGTGGCCCCGCTGATGACCTGCTCGGCGCGGCTGCCGGTGTACGCACTGGTCATCGGTGCCTTTGTACCGGAGCGCGATGTGGGCGGGCTGAGTTTGCGCGGGCTTACGCTGCTTGCGCTGTATGTGGCAGGCGTGGTCAGCGCCATGGGCGTGGCGTGGTTGTTCAAGCGGGTCTGGATGAAGTCGAACTACCAACCGCTGATGCTGGAGTTGCCGCCCTACCGCATGCCGAGCTTGCGCAATTTGGGCCTAGGGCTTTGGGAGCGGGCACGCATTTTCCTGAGCCGGGTGGGCGGCATTATTTTTTCGCTCATGGTGTTGCTGTGGTTTCTGTCTACCTACCCCGCGCCCCCCGCTGGCTGGGAGCTAAGCCAGGGCCCGGCGATTCAATACAGCTTTGCAGGCATGCTGGGCCATGCATTAGAGACGGTGTTTGCCCCCATTGGGTTTAACTGGCAAATCTCCATTGCCTTGGTGCCAGGCATGGCTGCACGCGAGGTGGCGGTGGGGGCTTTGGGCACGGTGTACTCGCTTTCAGCCGCCGACGATGCCGTAGCCGACGCGCTCTCGCCCGTCATTGCGCAAGGCTGGTCGCTTGCCACGGCCTATGCGCTGTTGGCATGGTTTGTATTTGCACCGCAATGCCTGTCCACCTTGGCCGTGGTCAAGCGCGAAACGCAGGCTTGGCGCTATGCGATTGCGATGGCAGCCTATCTTTTTGCTCTGGCGTATGGGGCCGCTTGGGTCACCTACCGCGTCACCCTCTGGTTGGGGGGCTGATATGGCGCAATGGACCGCAGTTTGGTTGATCGTGCTGGTGTGCAGCGGGCATGTGTTGCGCGTGCTGCTTGCCAAAATCCAGGGTGCACGCCGTGCCGCCATGCCCCGCGAACCTGGCACCGGAGTCGGCGCCATGGGTGCAGGCTGCGCGGGTTGCAACCAGTGCAGCAACCCTTGCAGCGCACGGCCTACTTTGGCAACGGCTGCCCCGCCTGCAAAAAGTCCAAAGGCGCAAGCCCCCCAAACAGCAATTGGCACAGTGGGTCCAATTGACGCAATTGGTGCAATTGGTCCAGTTGGTCCAGTTGGTCCAGTTGGTCCAATGGGCGCAATTGGCACAGTGGGTGCACAGGCCACTTACCAAGTGTTGCAATTTCAGCCCCGTCGCAGCGCCCCTGGCCAGACCCACTAACTTCTCTGCACGCGAAGCCTGCGCCCAGGCCTTCGCTAGCTGGCGCATCCCAGACGGTCATAATGCACCCTTATTTTTTGAGGATTTGCTATGGATGTAGTGTTGTTGCTCAAAGCCGCCGTCATGGGTTTGGTAGAGGGGTTTACAGAGTTTTTACCCATCTCATCAACGGGGCATTTGATTTTGGCCGGTGCTTTGCTCGGGTTTGACAACGAGAAAGCCAAGGTGTTTGAGATTGCGATTCAAACGGGGGCCATTTTTGCCGTGATTTTGGTGTACTGGCAAAAAATCCGCCAAACCTTGGTCACGCTGCCCCACAGCGCCCAGTCACAAAGTTTTGCGTTGAATGTGCTGGTGGCCTTTTTCCCCGCTGTGGTTTTGGGGCTGTTGTTTGGCAAAGCGATTCAGGCCCATTTGTTTACGCCCACGGTGGTGGCAAGCAGCTTTATTGTGGGCGGCCTCATTATTTTGTGGGCAGAGCGCAGGCCAGCCGCCACGGTGCGCATCACGGATGTGAACGACATGCGCTGGCAAGATGCGCTCAAAGTCGGCTTGGTACAGTGTTTGGCCATGGTGCCTGGCACCAGCCGCAGCGGGGCGACGATTATTGGCGGCATGCTCTTAGGCCTGTCACGCCAAGTGGCAACGGATTTTTCGTTTTACCTGGCCATTCCCACTTTGATCGGAGCGGGTGGGTACAGCCTGTACAAAGAGCGCGCTTTGCTGTCACTGGCCGATATACCTTTGTTTGGCGTGGGCTTGGTGGTGTCATTTTTGAGCGCTTGGGTCTGCGTGCGCTGGTTGCTGCGGTTTATCGCCAACCATAGTTTTGTGGTGTTTGCCTGGTACCGCATTGCGTTTGGCTTGCTGGTGCTGCTCACCAGTTGGACTGGCTGGGTGCGCTGGGTAGACTAAAGCCCCTCGCAGGGGGCAGCATTGCCATGCACCATGCTCACTTGGCAATGGTGCATGGCAATCCGTCAAGGCTACTGCGCAGGCGCACTTTGCCAGCCAATCATGGAGTGGTAGCGCACCCCCTCTTGCATGGCTTTGAGTCCAATCAGGCTCAGCGAATCGGGTTCGTTGCCCGGAAAGCGGCTACTACGGCAATTGCCTTGGGATGCAGCGCTGAAACTGCTGGTGGGCTTGTTGTTATTAACCACGGAGAGCAGCGACCAACGCTGGTTTTGGGTGCAACCTGGCAGTGGCGCAGCGGAGGCGTACAAAAAACTGGATTCAGGTTTCAGGGTGCTTTGGCTAGAAGACCAGCCAAAGTTAATGACTTCTGCGCTGTTTTGCAAATTGGCGCTGATGTTGTTGATATTCAAAAACTCAGGCCATTCAATTTGTTTTTCGCTGATCTTTCTCAATGTCCCCGTGAGCCGGACCAGTAAATTACTCACAGTGCCATTGCGGTAGAGAATCTGAACTTTGTAAGGCGCTTGGGCCAATATGTTCGAAAAATCGGACAACATAGTCAGGCGGTGGTCTGGGTATTGGCTGCTGATTTGCGACCACCACTGTGCAAAACTGTTGGCATCGATGTTGCCCAAGGGTTGCGCCGCCAACCTAAACTCACTCACGTCATTTTGGGGCAGCGTAGGGCTGCTGGGAAACACGCCATCGGCATTCAAAATGGCCAGGTACGGCGAATCAAAGCGACTTTTGTCCACAGGGGCCAACACTACGCCCGCTTCGGGCAGACCCGCACCAGTGACTTTGGCATACACAATACCCGCGTCCACCCATTTTCCGTCCTTGGCCATATCGCTGTTGATGAGAATATGCAGGCCATACCCCACATAGCTGGGGGATTGCAATTGGGTTAAGGGGTTGAGATTTTGATAGTACGTGATCTTGGGCTCAATGCGCACCTCCAAATCGGTCTGGTTACCCCAGAGCCACCAAGAGCTGCCCGTGGCCGAGGCAACTTGGTTGTCCTGCAAAGCCCCTGCGCTGCCCAGATCCCTAAATACCGTGATCAAACTGTGTGTAGAACCCGTTCTGGGTTGAAACCAGCGAATTTCAACATTGGCTTTGCTGCCCTGTTCGTCATTGCCCATGGACAACACCGTGGGCACTTCAAACTTCGCGCCAACGGTGCTTTCCTCCGTCGTTTCAGCAAAGAAATTCGTCTGAAACGTTGTTCCATGGTTTTTGTATTTAGTGGGCGCAATGCCAGAGCAGCTGCTGCTAGCCGCACGTACCGAAACCGGCAACAGCATACAGGCATTGATGCGCGTACGCCACAGGCTGAGCATGGTGCTCGTTAACAAATCGGAGCTGTTAATCACGCTCTTGAGGGTGGCATTCGCACCCAAAGGCTGCGCTACTTCCGGGGCTTGCTCGCCAGGCAACAGCAGCTGCTTCGGGTACAGCACGATTTCGCCAGTGGCGCTGCGCTCGAAACTGATGGCGTCTAACACCGTAACCAAACCCACACCCACACCATTCGAATCGAACGGCGTTGACAATAAATCCATGGTGCTAGGGTTAATACCCGCCGTAAGCAGGCCTTCAGCGACCCATTGCTTGACCATGTCTTTGGCCTGCGCCAAAAGCTGCGGTTGGTTCAACATAGCAGGCGTAAGGGCCTGCACGGTAGTGCCAATCAGCTGCGCATAGGTGCTCACCACGGCATCGCTCAAGGGGGTGATGTTAGCGGTGCTGTTGCCTGACCCATCCCAAATAGACAGCAAATGGCGTCCATCGCTTAAGCTGACCTTCAACAACACTGGGGGCTTGAGTTGCGGCAGCGCAATGCTGAACCGCCCGCTCTCATCGGTACTGATCAGGGTGCTGCCCACGGTATCGATGACCTGCAAACTCGCCAAAGACACCGCTGCTCCCGTAGAAGCCGTCCCCTTAAGCGACGGCATCACAGGCACCACCGGTGCAACACTGGGCGTAGAGCTCGCCGCCGCGCTATCCCCCCCGCCCCCGCCCCCACAGGCGCTTAGCAGCCCCAGCATCACCAGCGAAAAACCGCGCAAGCGCAAGGACGAAAAGAACTGCGGTGCGAATAGCTGGCGTGCAAACAACCTGGCAATGAACAATTTGGCAAAGCCAATGGCGTTGCGAAACATCAAGGCCAACATAGGCACAAAAACGGGAATGGACATGGGCTTGGGCATGGACATAGGTGTATTCCTTTCGCTTTACTCCAAGCGCTGCGTAAGGCAAACGCACTACGCCTGTTTCAATACCCGCGATTTTACGTTGATAAAAGTAAAAAAAATGATCAGAAATTGATCGTGAATTGACTAAAAACCAACATTGGACTATGGACATTTTGACTTTGCATTGATTGCCACATCGATTTCCCATCGATTTTTATGCGTTTTTACAGTGGGAAGAAACTATGCCCGCCATGGCAGATCTGCCACGAGATAGCGGCGCGGATTGCGTTGCCCGCTTGAGCGGGCTTGTTCTAGAAAGGGTTCAGACCGTGGTTCGCTTGGCGATCACGGTGTGAACTTACGGGTTATTTATTTAGCGTTTGGCAGCATGGATGAACCGAAAAGTGCCATGATTCCACGGACCGTTCGGTAAAAGTACCAACAGCAAGTGCAGGCAATGATTGCGCAGCCCATTAAACCCGCGATGAACGCGGGGATACTGTCTGACGAAAAATTCGCCAAAGCTGCCCGAAAAAAGCAGCAATGATATAAGCACACCAAGAATAAACACGATATTCGACTTCAATATCCATTGGCAGTGCAGTTTTTCAAAAGGGTCATCGGTCTTTGATCGAAGCTGCCTAGCGATGAGTACAGATAAGACCCAGAGTAGCCCCGTGACAAAAGTCAGCGTCATAAAAACATACGCAGACAACAGCAAATTTTTACTGGGATTTTTTGAAAAAATATCGATATTTAGCATATACAACTAAAAATAAAAATTACTTTAAAATACCACATAAATCGGCCAAATATCGACAGAAAATATCAATGTTTGACTACGCGTCACGGATGTGCGCTATGAGCGACGTTGCCAAATCAATATAAGTTCGAGCCTCTTCTTCGCTGAGATTTAGGTCTACTGCGCGCGCAGCCTTGTTGCGCAGCGCACGCAATTTATTGAAGACGGTCAACTGTTTTTCATCGATCACTTTGCATTGCAGCAGATATTCGCCAAGCTTTGCGTAATTTTTAA
>JBIPME010000086.1:0-6974 GCA_044369275.1 Rhodoferax sp. | reverse complement strand
AGGACTCTACGAGCGGGTACACGGGCTGCACCGGGAAATTCATGCGGGTGCGTACCGAGCCAAACCATCGCGCCGGGTATTCATACCCAAAGCCGATGGCCGACAGCGCCCGCTTGGAATAGCCTCACTGGAGGATAAGGTTGTGCAACAGGCGGTAGTTACCGTACTGAACAAAATCTATGAAGAGGACTTTCTTGGATTCTCGTATGGGTTTCGACAGGGGCGCAGCCAGCACGATGCACTGGATGCGCTGACGGTCGCAATCAAGAGCCAAAACGTGAACTGGATATTGGATGCAGACATATCGTCATTCTTCGATGAAATCGACCATGACTGGATGCTGAAGTTTCTGGAACACCGCATTGCGGATCGGCGAATGCTGGGTCTGATTCGTAAATGGCTTAAAGCGGGGGTGACTGAGGACGGGTGCAGGGTAGAGGCGACCAAGGGAACGCCCCAAGGCGCGGTGATATCGCCCTTGCTGGCGAACATCTACTTGCATTACGCCCTGGATCAATGGACGCAGCAATGGCGTCGCAGATATGCACGGGGAAATATGATTGTCGTGCGCTATGCCGACGACAGTGTGTTCGGATTCAAAAGTGAAGAAACAGCCAGACGGTTTCTGACAGCGATGAAAGAGCGGTTGGTCAAATTTGGGCTGACCCTGAATGCGACAAAGACGCGGCTGATCGAGTTTGGTCGATTTGCCGCAACCAATCGCAGACGTCGGGGACAAAGCAAGCCTGAAACGTTCGACTTCCTTGGATTTACGCACTGCTGTGGCACTGACAGGCAAGGCCGATTTCAGGTCACACGTCTGACGGTGAAGAAGCGAATGCGAGCGACACTCGAAGCTATCCGAGCAGAGTTGATGCGACGAAGACATGAATCTGTCGCCATTGTGGGCAAGTGGTTGAACCGCGTGGTACAGGGGTATTTCAACTACCACGCTGTGCCGGGTAATCTGTACCGTTTGGCAGGAATGCGCAGTGAGATAGGTCGCGCTTGGCGACATGCACTGATGCGTCGAAGTCAGCGACACCGTTTGCGATGGGAGAGGTTTAATCGTATTGCCAAGCGCTTTATTCCGACCGTCCGCAAAACGCACCCCTATCCTGAGGAGCGCTTCTACGCGTCACATACCTGAGGCAGGAGCCGTATGCGGTAATTCTGCACGTACGGATCTGTGCGGGGGGCGGGGGGTAACCCCCGTCCCTACCGCAACCCACAAAATCATGGTACGTGCAGGCTGACCTGAACCTCTAAGCCCGGTAAAGCATTGCGCAGCGTCAGACTGCCACCATGTGCCAGTGCCACCAGCTTGCACAGGTGCAGGCCTAAACCCACGCCACCTCCTGCGCGCGTGCGTGCGCTGTCTGGGCGGTAAAACGGCTCGGTCAGGTGCGCCAAGGCAGCGGCGTCCACACCTTGGCCGTGGTCGCGCACGGTCAGTAAAACCACTTTTCCATCGGTCTCTAACGTGACCTGCAGCGCGTGGTCAGGCACAGCGCCATAGCGCAAGGCGTTGGCAATCAGGTTGCGCACCAGCAGGCGCATGCGGGTTCGGTCCAGCGCCAGCAAGGGGACTCCTGGGCTCAGCTGTAAATCAACACCCAGCCCCTGCGCCGCAGGGGCAAGCAGCGCCGCCGTGTCACGCACCAGGTCGGCCAGGTCGGTTGGCTCGGTCTGCAAAGCCGTGTGACCCGCACCCAGGCGTTCGCTCTCTAGCAAATCGGTGATCAGGTCGCGCATCTCGTTCAGGTCGCGCAGCAAGGCGTCACGCTGGGGGGTGATGGCCGTGTCTTCGGGCAGCAGTTCGGCGTTCAGCCGCGCGCGGGTGAGGGGGCTGCGCAGCTCATGGCTGATGGCCAGCAGCAGGCCACGCTTGGCTTCCAGCATCAGGTGGATATCGCTGGCCATGGTGTTGACATCGGTGGCCAGTTGGCCCAGCTCGTCTTGCCTGCGGATGGGGATGGGCGCGCCAAAATCCCCAGACCCGTAGCGGTGCGCCCCGTCGCGGATGTCGTCCAGCGGGCGCAGCAAGCGGCGCACATAGGCATAGGCCGCAGCAGTCAAGGCCAGCAGCAGCGCCAGGGTCACCCAGCCGACATAGCGCGGGCGGTCATTCCAGGTTTTCGGGCTCAAACCGAACACAATGGTGTGGCCATCTGCGGTGGTGCGTTCTAACAGCTGGGCTTCGTCGCGCCGCCAGCCGCCGCTGTCAACTGGGTCATCACGCTCTTGTGCCGATGGGCTGGTGCTGCGCCAGTTGACGCTCGGTCCGCTGATGCGCACACGGACGGGCAGCCTATCGGTCAGCGCCTTGGCGCGCTCTGTGCTGGGGGGAGTGCCCAGGTCTTGCGCCAGGCGATCCACGTAGTCGGAAACCAGCGGTCGGGCGGCTTCGCGCCAGCCCGTGCTCAGGGCGAATTTCATGCCGATTGAAAAGATCCCCGTCATGGCCAGCGCCAGCAGCAAAAACAGCAGCACCAGCCTCGCTTTCAGGGAGTGGCCCAGGCGGTGGCGCGCCCGCCGGTGCCAGCTGTACTTAAAGTGGCGGTGCATCAGGTAAGGCCAGTGAGTAGCCTGCATTGCGCAGGGTCTTGATCGGATTGAGCGGCTCCAGCTTTTTGCGCAGACGGCTGATGACGATGTCCACCGCGCGGGTGTACAGCTCAGCCTCATGGCCACGCAATTGGTTCAGGATGTCGTCTCGGCTGAACACTTTGCCGCGCCCCTGTGCCAGCAGGTAGAGCAAGTCAAATTCGGTACTGGTCAGGTCGACCACGTTGCCCAGGCAGTGCACGCTGCGTGTGACCGGGTCAATCTGCAAGCCCTCAAACCGCAGGGGCGCGTCTGGGCTGATTTTGGGGGCGGCAACGCGCCTGCGCAGCACGGTCTGAATACGGGCCACCAGCTCACGCGGCTCAAAGGGCTTGGGCAGGTAGTCATCCGCACCCAGCTCCAGGCCGACGATGCGGTCCATCACGTCACCGCGAGCGGTCAGCATCAACACAGGGATGTCGCTGGTCTTGCGGATGGCGCGGCACAACGCAAACCCGTCCATCTCGGGCAGCATCACATCCAAAATAGCCGCATCAAAGCCACCTTGACTGAGCAGGTCTAAGCCCACGCTAGGCCGCGTGGCCTGAACCAGTTGCAGCTCAAAACGGGCAAAGTAGGTGGCCAGCGGTGGGCCCAGCTGGTCGTCGTCGTCAATAAGCAGGAGGCGTGGCATGTGGATGTGGGTGTGTCACGACAGGGGGTCACGTCATGGTTGTACGGGCCAATGTTATGGCTTTTTCCGGGCAGGCGGAAACGCACAGGCCACAGCCCTCGCAAGCCTGTGGCTTGACCACCGCGGCTTGCTGCCAGCGGTGCACAAAGCCTTTCACTTTGCCTTTGAGGCTGAGTCCCTTGCGCTCGTCTGGCCCAAGCGTCTGCACGGCCAGCACGCCCACGGGACAAATGGGTACGCAAGGGCCTTTGCCTTCGCAGCGGTTGCGGTCAATCAGCGGTTGAAATGTGCCCGGCGTTTGCTTGCAGTGCAATGGGCTCATGAAGCGACCCCTGCAGTGCGCAGGCGCAAAAGCGCGTGGCCCATGCATTGGCGTACATGCCGTTGCATGCCCATGTCGAGTTGGTCAAATAGGTCTGCCGTGCCGTGGATGACCTGGCGTGTGGCGGCGTCCAGTGCGCGGTCCTGACTGAACAACTCAAGTGCATGCAAACGGTCAAAACGCTCTCCCCAAAGCATGGTGAGCCATTCGGTGTGTGGATCGGGTGTGGCTGGCATGCGCGCTTGAAAGGTGCGCATGCTTTGCAGCAAGGCCTGGGTCACCTCCGTGCCAAGCTCAGCCACGGCGACCCCAGCTTTTGCTTTTACCCAGGAGATCACGCACCTTGGTTTGCTGCTCCGGCGTCAGGTGGTCGTAAAAGTCACCCAACGCGGCCACAAGCGCTGGGCTTTTGCTGTTCAGTGCGTTGGCTTTGTCGTTGATCAGGCCTTGGGCTTTTTCTACGTCAAATTTTGGGCCTGCAATCAGCGCTTGCAAATCGGCACTTGGATCGGTGGTTTTTCCCATTAAGGCCACACGCTGCGCCTGCAGTTGGTCTGCCACTGCGCTCAGGCGCTTCTTCTGGTCGGCGTTCAAATCTAACTTGCTGCCCACGCGGTCAACCATTTTTGTTTTGAACTTGGCCTGGTCTTCGGCGCTCATGTTCCAGCCATGGTGGCCTGGGTGGCCGCTGCAGGCGCTTAACGAGCCTATGACGAGGGTGGCACCCACCATGCCAATAAGCGTGCGTTTGATCCAGTGTTTCATTTCATTTTCCTTTCAGTGCCTGGGTTTGATCGGCTTGTTGAACATGGATGCAATGGTGCCGCTCTGGGGCGAAAGATTCATCGCGGCGCGGTATCGCTTTGTTTCGGATTGTTTCAACGGAAAAACGGATAGGAAATCCATGCGGCTGGGGCTTTACCCCGCAAAAGCCCATCAAAAAAGCCTACGAACAACGCCCCGAGGCTGTGCGGCAATGGCTCGATCAAGAGCGTATCCTGCGATTGGAGTGGGTGGCAGAGCGACGCGGGTAACCAGTTCCGTCTGGAAACAATATGGCGCGATACTAGCAATGCCGCTGTCTGGCGATCAAAGTCTATGCGGCATTACTGCAAATATTTCTTGTGAGAATTTGTAACAAGTTCAGATGCGGCAGCACCAGAAATGCATGGTGCTGCGCGTAGAAGAGCAGAAAGAGAGATTGATTGATGAGTGAGGCTGTGTTTTTCGGGTCTTAGAATAACAAGCCACCACCTTTACGGAATAAAGCAATATCGACATAGCTGGACAAATGGAAGCTGTTTTCTGTCGGGGTAAGTATGACGCCACCCAGATCAATCGGCGTACGCTGGCTGGCGATGGCCTGGAGTCCGTCACGACCGGTTTTTGACATCTGTATGGCTTTGCTCAGTGTTTTTGCAACCATAAAGCCTTCGAAAGTCAGGGATGAAATATCTTCATCACGAAATTTCTTCATCATATTACTATGATCAATTTGAATCACAGATTTTCTTCCTTGCGGATTGGGGACTACCTGAGAAAAAACCGTCCATTCCATCGATTTTGGCCCTGCGATTTCAGCCAGTGTATCTAGGTTAATAGTAGACATTCCTGCCACAAAAGTACGTGGCGCATGTTTGCGAAATTCTTTCAGAAATAATCCTGTTGCAACCGTATCGGCAACGGTAATCACGATATTCGGACTAGCATTGGCCAGTGCAGAGGCTTCGCGCATCATGTCCGCTGGTTTGTCGGAGATTTTGGCTACGCCGCTGAGTGTCATGTTGCGGCGTTTTACTTCAGACACCACATACTGATACATCTCGTGATTGATACTGTTATTTTGCAGGGCAATGCCAACCTGTTTAATGCCCAGTTTGTCAAAATAGGAAAAAATGTATTGCATTTCCTGTTCAGGCGTCGGGCGCCAGAACAGGACGCGATTACCGTAATTTTTCGCTGAGCCGACCAGCGGCGCAAACAAAGTCATATTGCTTTGTGCAAAGCCAGGTGAGTTGACAACTGCATCGGTCACGCCAGAACCGATACCGCCCAGCAAATACTTTGCTTTGTCTTTATCCAACAGTTCCGCTACTGCTTTCGCAGATTGTTGCGGATTCCCTTGGTCATCCCTGACTAGGTATTTGACTTTACGTCCATTGATGCCGCCCGAACGGTTGATACTGTCGAAATAGGTCGTGATGCCAGCAACATAATCTCGACCCAGACTGGAATTGACACCAGAAAGATCTATGGCGTGTCCAATAACAATAGGATTATCCTGCGCTTGCAGGCTGTTACCCACGAGGGTAGTGCCAAGCAGAAAAAGTGCGAGAAATTTTTTTAGTAAGGTTTTCATAAGCTCTTGCCCAGTAAATTGGTGCAATGCGGAAACTTTGCCTGTCAAATATGACGGGCAGGTGACGGTTGGCGGCATACTTGTTGCTTGAGTGGTGTTAAATCGATGCCACGCATCATGCCGGTGGCGGTGTGCACGCGGTGGCGGCACCCGTGCGCCAAGGCGCGCGATCCGCTCCAGCGGCGTGAGGTGCAGCGCGTCGGCTGCTTTGCCTGTTGCTTTGCCATTTGCACCACGCTTTGCACTACGCTGACACCGCATAAACCACCGCTCGCACCGCCTGGCATGCATTTCATCGCAGCAGGCTTCACACCAGAATCGATCTGCGTGACATTCCAGCGTCTCACCCACATTCCCTTTTGATGTGAAAGGCGGTGTTTGGGTGATGGGCAGCCGCGCAAGCGTTGGCTGCTTTTATTCAAACGGAATGTTGAAATGAACGCCTTCGCCAAACCCCTTTGCGTCAAACTCGCCCACTTGCAGCGGCACACCACCATGGCATTGCTCCTGGGTTTGGCCACCAGCGTCCTTCCGGCCCAGGCCGCCGACATCACCGTCGAGATCCTGCCCCTGCCAAGCACTGAAGGTACGGTCATGGTCTCGCTGTTTGACCGCCCAGCGGACTTTCCCCGTGCCGGGGTCTATAACCAGCAAATCCCGGCCAGCCGCCAAGTGGCGGGCCAGCCCCTGCTGCTGGTGTTCACCCAGCTGCCGCCCGGACGCTATGCCATCGCAGCCTTCCAGGACCAAGACGGCAACGGCAAGCTCAGCACCAACCTGATGGGCATACCCAACGAGCCCGTGGGCTTTTCCAACAACGCCAAGGTCTCGTTTGGCCCGCCCAGCTTTGACAGCGCCGCGTTTGAAGTCGGCGCACAAAGCGTCCGCATCCAGCTGCAACTCCAATAAGGCCTGCCATGCACCAAACATCTTCCGCATGGAGCCGCAGCCAATGGCTGGGGGCCATGGTCGCCTTGGGAAGCACAGGCAGCCTGAGCGGCACAAGCGCCCGTGCCGCCACCAACAGCACCGCCTGGCACAGCAGCTACGCG
>JBIPME010000085.1:0-7020 GCA_044369275.1 Rhodoferax sp. | reverse complement strand
CCTAGTTTGCAATGGGCTTGGCCATTGGGGCCATGGTGCGGGGCGCGAGCACAGCGCCTCATCTTGTTTTTGTCAAATTTTTGCCCCTGTGATAAAAATATCCCGCACAATGGAGGCACACTGAACACAGACAACCTACTCTGGATTGGGCTAAGACGGTGTCTTGAATTCATTCCACACCAAAGGGGGGGGCCTATGCAACTGCATTTTTGGACGAGTCGTATCCGCAATACCGCACGTTGGGTGCTCATAACGGCCAGTCCCGTTGTCTTTGCCAGCAGTGCCATGGCGGTGTTAGGCCAGGCTTGGGCACCTGAGGCACCAGGCGTTGCAAACAAACGCGCAGCTTTAGCCAGTCCCGCGCAGCGATCCGCTGCGCAATCGGGCACGCAATCCGTCGACACACCCGTATCGGCACCGCGCACACCCTCTGCCCCCTACTCCACACGCGTCAGCACCACGGACAGCGGGACCACGGTAACGCAGTACGCGGCCATCGACGGTGCCCGTGTATTTGCAATTGCTTGGACGGGGCCTACCATGCCCAACCTCAAGTTGCTGTTAGGCGACTATTTTCAAACCTTTAGCAACGCAGCCCAGTCCAGCCGCAGTCAGCGCAGCTTGGGTACGCCGCTGTACATATCAGAAACTGATCTGGTGGTGCGTTCAGCCGGGCGCATGCGCAACTTTTCTGGCTACGCCTATGCACCCAGCCTTATTCCTACAGGACTGAATATCCATGCTGTACTACCTTAACCGACGCAAAATAGGGCAACGCATTGGGTGCGTTATCAGCTGTATAGCGCTACTGGCGGGCTGCGGTGGTGGCGCAGGCAGCAGTACCGCCACTGACAGCAAACCGGGCACTATTGAGCAGCCCGTGGCTCTTGGCAACAACGTGGTGCCCATTAGCATCGACGCGGGCCCCAACCCTAGCACCTACCAAGTCAACAGCCCGTATGTGAGTGTCAAAGTGTGCGCGCCCGGCACAAACCAATGCCAAACGATTGACCACGTTCTGTTGGACACCGGCTCCGTAGGCTTGCGTTTGCTTGCATCGCAAATTCCCAGCACGCTCAAGCTAGCATCACCCAACGCTGGCAATGTTTTCTCTTGCCAACAATACATTGATGGCAGCTTCACTTGGGGCGCAGTGAAAGTCGCAGACATTCAGCTGGGCAGCAAACTGGCTGGCAGCGTCCCCATCCAGCTCATCTCCGCCCCAAGCAGCGCGCAGAGTGCAAACTGCTCTTTTGGCAACTCCAATTCCAGCTCCGCCCACTTAGGTGCCAACGGTATTTTGGGCATTGGCTTCAATCGCGAAGACTGCGGCAGCCTGTGTGTAACACGAGCCAATAGCGGCTACTACTACGCCTGTGATAGCGATAGCAGCAGCTGCACCGCTACGACCATGCCACTGGCACAGCAAATTCAAAACCCCATTGCGCGACTGGGCAATGAAAACAATGGCTTTGTCATCGTACTGCCCAGTGTTCCGAATGGCAGCGCGGCTACGCTGCAAGGCAGCTTGTTTTTGGGCATTGGAACCCAAAGCAACAACCTTCCCGGCACCGTAACCAAGCTACAAGCTGGTGGCAGCAACGGCTACATTAGCGCCACGCTGGCGTCGGCCACAACGCCCGACACCGTCAGCAACAGCTTCCCCAATAGCTTTTTGGACACTGGCTCGAACGGCTTGTTTTTTGACGCCCCCATTGCAGGCTGCGTTCCAACCAATGGTTTTTACTGCCCTAGCAGCACGCAAAATTTTGCGGTGTCACTCTCCGATGACATGGGCAGCGTAAAAAAGACGACGATTTCTATCAGCAATGCAAACACGCTGTTTTCCCAAAGATACCACGCATTGGTGGGTTTGGGAGGCTCTATTGGCGCGGGCAACAGCATGGACCTCGGCCTGCCATTTTTCTATGGGAAAAGCATTTATTTCGGCCTTGACGGCATGCCGTCCAGCCTAGGAACGGGGCCGTACTACGCTTTTTGAGCTGGCAACATCGGCACCCCAAAGCCCTGCAAAAGTTAACACAATTGTCATTTTGTAGCGTGCGCGCAGGCCTAGCATCTGCGTAGTCTTTGGAACTTTGGGAACTCTGCCATGGCCCGCTGCTGCACACGCCTCTTCACCACCTCCGCCATTTTCGCCGTCTCCGCCCTGCTCGGCCTGTGCTTAACCGCTTGCGGCGGCGGAGCCTCTGGCAGCCCTGCTGCCAACAACGGTGGCCAGCCCGCGGGCACAGAATTTCTCACCACCCCGCCCACGGTATCTAGCGTTCTCAAACTGTCTTTTAGCGCTCTGCCGCATTACACAACACCAGCACTGCCCGCCTACTACACCGACCGCAACGCCGCACTGGGAGACAACACCCCTACGAACTCCGCTTCAAGTCCTGCCGCCAGTGACCGCACCATCACCTTGGGGCGGGTATTGTTTTACGACAAAAACCTAAGCACCAACAACCGCGTCTCCTGTGCCACATGCCACCAACAGGCCAGCGGTTTTTCCGATCCCGCACGTTTTAGCACAGGCGTTGATGCCAACACCCCCACCAGCGCACACGCCATGCGCTTGGGCAATGTGCGTTATTTTCGAAGCGGCAAAGCATTTTGGGATCGCCGCGCAGACAGCTTAGAACTGCAAGCCAGCCAACCCATGACCAACCCGATTGAGCTGGGTTTTGACAACGGCCACGGCGGTATGGCCGTGCTGCTGTCCAAACTGCAAACCCTGCCCTACTACCCCGATTTGTTCAGCATGGCGTTTGGCAATGCCGACATCACCCAAGAGCGCATTACAACGGCCTTGGCACAATTTGAACGCAGCATCGTCTCGACCGACAGCCGCTGGGACCGCGCCTATGCCAGCATCTACGCGCCCAACCTGCCCAACCGGGGTCTGGACTTGGAGCTGCCCGGCCTGAGCACGCAAGAAAATCGCGGGCGCGCCCTCTTCATGGGGGGCACGGTAGCGGGTGTGAACTGCGCCGCATGCCATGTGCCACCCACGTTTTCGCTCAGCAATAACGCACGCAGCAACGGCTTAGACCGTGGCGAAAGCACGCTGTTCAAAGCCCCCTCTTTGAAAAACATTGCCCTCTCAAGCGCCTTTATGCACGATGGCCGCTTCTCCACCCTGGCCCAAGTGGTAGAGCACTACAACAGCGGCGTCCAAGCCGGCCCCGCGCTGGACAACCGCCTCACAAACCGCGCCGGCAACCCGCAACGGCACAACCTCTCCGCCCAAGACAAGGCCGCGCTGGTGGCCTTTATGGCGACGCTCACCGACACCCGCTTGGTCGCAGATGAGAAGTTTTCCGATCCATTTAAATAGCCCCGCCTCGCACGGGGCGCAGCATTTCCCGCCAGACCCACACCCCTTCCAGCGAGCACCCAACAGCGCTTGAAGCGGGGGATGGCGCTGATGCCCACACTTAATTCGAACTATTCGAACTATTCGAATGATTTGAACTGGCGGTCTTACGCAAGGCCAATCGCTGCTTGGCCAACAGCACCAGCAAAATAACGGGCAAGCCCATCAACGCGGTGGCAATAAAGAAGTTGCTGTAGCCAACAGTCTCCACCATGGCACCCGAATACCCCCCTAGCGATTTGGGCAACAGCGTCATCAGCGAGCTAAACAGCGCATACTGGGTGGCGGTGAACGAAACATTCACCAAACCCGATAAAAACGCCACAAATGCCGCGCTGGCAAAGCCGCCCGCCAGGTTGTCCGCCGATACCACCAAGTACAGCATGGGCACGTTGTAGCCCACATTCGCCAGCCAAACAAACAGCAAATTGGTCAGCGCCGACAAAATGGCGCCCCACAACAAACACCGCATCACGCCAAAGCGTGTGGCCGCAAAGCCGCCCACAAAACCGCCCACGATGCTGACAACCACGCCCAGGGTTTTCACCGCATTGGCAATTTCAATCTTAGAAAATCCCATTTCGGCATAAAAAACATTGGAAATAACGCCCAGCACAATGTCAGAAATACGGTACAGCCCAATCAAAGCCAAAATCAACCACGCAGTCGAGGCCCCGTAACGGCTAAAGAAGTCTTGGATCGGCACAATCCAAGTCTGCCGCGCCACCGCCCCTTCGGCCACGCCTGCAAACACCAGCAGCGCCCCCACGCCCACCGCCACCGCCAGCGCAATGGCTAAGCGCAGCGACTCGGCCACCAGCCCCGCAAGAGGCGACAACGGTGTGGCCTGCGCAAACAGCAGCGCCGCCAGCGTATCGCCCAACTGAAAAAACACCGCCACAAAGGCACACACTGCCCCTAGAAACACGCCAAACAAACGCAAATTGCCCATGGCGGGTAAACGCAATGGGGCCGCACGCACCGGCTCTGCCATGCACAGCGTGGTCAACAAGCCCACGCCCATGGCACCCGCCATCACCATGTACGTTTTTTGCCAAGCGCTGTAGCTGTACAGCGCTTGGCTAGACCCCCAGTAAGAGGCCAAGTACAGCGCCCCAGCACCCGCGAAAATCATGCCCAAACGGTAGCCACAAATGTAGGCCGAAGACAGCAGCGCCTGCATGGCGGGCGGGGCGATTTCGATGCGGTAAGCGTCTATGCCAATGTCTTGGGTGGCCGATGCAAACCCCAGCGCAACCGCGCAAGCGGCCAGGGCCGCCAAGCTGCCGCCCGGTGCCGCCGGGTTGATGCTGGCCATGCCCAACAAGGCCAGCACAATGCAAATTTGGGCGCAGGCCAACCAGCCCCGGCGCTGCCCCAAAGCGCGGGTAAACCACGGTAGCTCCAAGCGGTCTACCAAGGGTGCCCAAACAAATTTAAAGGAATACCCCAAAGCCGCCCAGCTGAAAAAAGTGACCGCTTTGCGCTCCACACCGGCCTCTAGCATCCACAACGACAGGGACGAAAAAATCAGCAACAGCGGCAACCCAGCGGAAAAGCCCAGCAAAACCATCACCCACACGCGCCGTTGCCCTAACAACGCCAGACTTTGCGCCCAGCCCAAGCGGGGCAGCTCTGCCGCATTCTCTGAACTTGCCGCATTGGATACATTGGCTGCATTGGATGCGTTTGCCGTATTGACCGACTGGGGGGATTGAATAGATGCCATACATAAAACCAGTCAACGAACAAGAAGAAAAGAAAAACCAACCACCAAAAAACCTACAACCCAAAAACCTATAAGCCAAAAACCTATAAGCCCAAAACGCACAACCCCAAAACGAATCGCCTCAAAACCACGCAACGGCCACCGCGCTAAAGGCAGACCCGGCCTTGCACACAGCTCACCACATCGCCACCCACCCAAACTTGGCCACTGGCGTCCTGCGCAATGTAGACGCGGCCATCCGCGCCCACGTGCGCACCTTGCGCGACGGTGTAGGACTGCGGCACGCAGTCCAAGCCCCGCAGCCACTGCGCCATGCTGGCATTGAAGCTGCCGGTGACGGGGTCTTCCACGATGGCAATGCCGTTGTGGAAAAAAAAGCGCAGCAGCACCTGCGCATCGGTTGGCAAATCGGTTGGCATGGCGGTTTGCGTAGCTGGCTGTGCAGGGGCATCCACTGGCGCAGGCGCACCCAATGCGCCCGATGCGGAAAAAGCACGGGCCTCTCGGTTAGAGCGCGCAATCAACCCCGAAGCCCCAGGCTGCTGCACCAAGCTGGCCACGCCCACCCCGCTGACCTCCAGCCGCTGCATGACCGACATCAACGCAGCATGGTCCGGTGCCAAAGACGCCACGCTGTCGGCACTGTCGAGCCAAAACCCCACCTGCTGCGGACCGTTGTTCAAATGCTGTGCGCCTTGGATTTGCGCCGCCTGCAAACCCAAGGCATGGGCCAAGGCGGTGTGGGCCGTTTTGCTCAATGCGCTGTGCTGCAAAGGCGGCGCCGCAAAAGCCAAGCGCTGGCGGTTGGGGGCGGTCTGAATGGCATTGCTGCGAATAACAACCAGCCCCTGCTGGCACTGCTGCACGACCACCATGTCGCCATTTGCCTGCACGGGTGCCCGTGGCCGCCCGCCCGCTTGCAGCCACGCGTAGCAACTGCCTAAGGTGGGGTGGCCTGCAAACGGCATTTCGTAGCTGGGGGTAAAAATACGCACTTGGTAATCGGCCCCGGCAGCCGCCGCTTGCGGGCTTGGCGGCAATAAAAACGTGGTCTCCGGCAGTTGGGTCCAACGCGCAAAACTTTGCATCGCCGCATCGCTCAAGTCCGCCCCATCTAAAACCACGGCCAAGGCATTGCCCGTGTACGGCTGGCTTGCAAATACATCCACTTGTTGAAAAGCACGGTTTTTCATAGTCTGTTGCTCCGGTTAAGGTGTCGCTGGCAAGGGTGCAGCGGGCGGTGTTGAACCAGGTAAAGGGGTCGGGGTGGGCTGGGGCTTGGGTGCGCGCTCGTACAAAGGCATGACCTTGTCCAAATTCGCCTCTATTTCTCGAATGCGGGCGTCCCCCGCAGGGTGGGTGGACAGCCATTGGGGTGGGGCCGCACGGTTGTTGGCAGCCATTTTTTGCCACAAGCTCACGCCTGCACGCGGGTTGTAGCCCGCACGGGCCGCCAGTTCCATGCCCACCAAGTCAGCCTCAGACTCATCAGAGCGGTTAAATTTCAACGTAAGGAATTGCGCCCCCAGTTGGGTGAGTGATTGTCCAAGCTGCCCCAAACCCAGCATTTGGCTGGCAAAATTCAGCACCCCGTTGGTCACCGCCGTTTCGCCCACGCGTGCACGGGCGTGCTCGCGCAAGGCATGGGCCATTTCGTGCCCCATGACCATGGCGACCTCGTCGTCGGTGAGTTGCAGCGTTTGCAAAATGCCGGTGTAGAACACAATTTTTCCGCCCGGCATGCAAAATGCGTTCACTTGCTGCGCGCCAATCAAATTTACCTCCCAGCGCCAATCCTTGGCCCGGTCGTTCCAAGCCAACGCAAAGGGGATGAGGCGCTGCGCAATGCTGCGCAAGCGTTTGAGTTGGGCACTGGTATCAGGGGCCAAAGCTTTTTTGTCTGCCG
>JBIPME010000084.1:0-7050 GCA_044369275.1 Rhodoferax sp. | reverse complement strand
CGCGAAATGGTCAATATGCTGGGGCTTGGACATCAGCGGGCTGCCATGCGGGCAATACACGCAGCAGTTGACCGGATTGCAGATAGACGTTGGCCAGGTTTGGGGGCAGCAGGCCCACGCCTGCACCCAGCATGGTCAATTAGGCAAGTTACAACGCTAACGCCTCTGCACGCCACGCCTGCGCTCCGTAGCAGAGAAATTATTCTGCGCGAGCTGTCTAGGCAGCCCGCGCAACGGCTGCGCTGCGCATACACTGGGTTTTTCAGTCCAATTGGGAAGGCGAGGCGATTAATGCAAGTTATTCTGATCACAGGCGCATCCGAGGGCATTGGTGCCGAGATGGCGCGCCAGTTGGCAGCCCAGCATGGCGCATCGGTCTACTTGGTGTTGGCAGCGCGCCAGCAGGCGCGCCTAGAGGCCGTTGCGGCCCAGTGCCAAGCCTACGGCAGCCAAACCCTGGTCGTGCCCGGCGATTTGGCGGTGCGCAGCCAATGCGAGCAGCTCATCGCCACCACCATAGCCCAGTGTGGGCGCTTGGACATTCTCATCAACAACGCAGGCGTATCGGCCCACGCCTTGTTGGCCGACGTCCAAACTGCCCACTTGGCATGGTACGAAGACCTGATGCGCATTAACTTTTGGGCCAGCGTGTGGTGCACCCATGCCGCCTTGCCCCACCTACAAGCCAGTCGCGGCCAAGTGGTTGCGGTCTCTTCGCTGGCGGGCTTGGTGGGCGTGCCCGGGCGCACGGCCTACTGCGCCAGTAAATTTGCCATGGCTGGCTTTTTTGAAGCCCTGCGCACAGAACTGCGCGACACCGGCGTGGGCGTCACCATTGCCTACCCCGGCGTGGTGTCCACCCAAATCCGCCACCGGGGTTGGAACGCCCAAGGCCAGTGCGCTGGCGTGAGCGGCCTCAAAGAAAACAAGGCGATGTCGGTTGCCACCTGCGCGCGTTTGATTTTGCAGGGCATGGCACGGCGCCCGCGTGAAGTCGTCATGTCCACCCAAGGCAAATGGGCGCGGCTCTTCAAACTCATTGCCCCCGGTTGGGTTGAAAAAAGAGCCTTGGCCGCGCTCAAAGAAGAGGCCAAGCCGCGCTAAATAGGGCCTGCGCACCCTGGCCTACGCCTTGGTGGGGCTGGGCGTTGCGCAGTGTTTTTGCACCCAAAGCGTGTAGTGCGTCATCCAAGTTTGCAGAAACGGTTTGCTCAGCGTGTTGATGCCCCCTTCGGCGTCAAAAAAATCCTGTTTCGCGTGGATAAAAGCCTCGGGTTGGCCCATGGTGGGCACATCCAGATAGGCCAAAATCGTGCGCAAATGCTGCTGCGCCGCAGCCGTTCCAATTGCACCGACCGAGGCCCCCAAAATGCCCGCGGGCTTGCCCGCCCAAACGCTTTCGCCATAGGGCCGCGATGCGTGGTCCAAAGCGTTCTTGAGCACCCCCGGAATCGAGCGGTTGTACTCGGGCGTGACAAAAAGCAAGCCCTGGGCGCGTTGGATCTCCTGCTTAAAGCGCTTGACCGCCGCACACTGCGCCAAGTCATCGTCTTGGTTGTAGAGCGGTAAATCCGCAATGCTCAGCGCCGTAAATTGGAACTCCGGCGGCGCCATTTGGGCAACGGCGCGGGCCAATTGGGCATTCAGCGAGCCTTTGCGCAGGCTGCCAACCACGGTGGCAATTTGATAGGTATGCATACAGGAGCCTTTCAAGCGATGCAAACAGCATCAGAGACGACCAGCTTGCCCACGCCACGCGGTGTTCACCGTGCGCAGGCCTACGTTGTGTGCCGACGTTGTGTGCCGACGTTGAACGCGATGGGCTTGGGGCCCAAGGCGTTCTTACGCACATTGAAAACGGTTTCCAAGTGCGACACTGTGGCTTAGGCTGCTGCGCTGATGTTGGCATTGGCATCGGGGATATTGGTGTCGATGGCGATGTCGATGGCGGTGGCGGTGGCGGTGGCGGTGGCGTAAGACTGGTTTTTTTCATGAAAGCATGGCATGAACACAATTGATTTGCACGCCTGCCGGGTCCAATCCGGTAAGGACGTGGATTTGTCTGCGTACGCGACAACGCCGCCCGATGCCTTGTTAAAAGAGGAAGAAAAAGCGCTCTGGCCTGAACGCCTGCGTGACTCTGCGCAGCAACTCAACCGGCTCCAAACCATCTTGCACGCAGGCCAGTGCCGTGGGCTGCTTCTGGTCTTGCAAGGCATGGACACTGCGGGCAAAGACGGTTGTATTCGCAGCGTGTTCAGCCACGTCAGCCCTTTGGGCGTGCGGGCCGAGGCCTTTGGTGTGCCGCATGATTTAGAGCGCCGCCATGATTTCCTGTGGCGCATTCATGCCAAAACGCCTGCACAAGGCGAGATGGTCATCTTCAATCGCAGCCACTACGAAGATGTTTTGGTGCCCGTGGTACGCAACGAGATCAGCGCCGATGTGTGTGCCAAGCGCTTGGCGCATATTCGGCACTTTGAATGCCTGCTCGACGATGCGGGCATTGCTGTGCTGAAGTGCTATTTGCACCTCTCCAAACCAGAGCAAAAGAAGCGCCTGCAAGCCCGCATGGACGACCCGCTCAAGCACTGGAAAGTGCAAGCCTCTGACTTTGTGGACCGGGAAAACTGGCACCCATTCATGCGCGCCTACGCCCAAGCGCTGCAAGCCACCAGCACCGACCGTGCGCCATGGTATGTGGTGCCGGCCGATTCCAAGGCCTACAGGGACCTTTTTGTCTCCGCACTTTTGGTGCACACGCTGCAGGCGATGCAACTGGTGATGCCGCAGCCCAAATTGAAGTCCTCGGACTACCCGTTGAACTGAGCCCGCCATGCCCAAGACACCGCCATCGCCATCGCCATCGCCATCGACACCGACACCGACACCGCCATCGCCCGCTACCGCACAAAGCGTCTCGCCCAGACATGCGCAAACCGCAGGGCAGATGATTGCCCTCATCTTGCTGGAAAACTTCCGGCACATGGCGCTCAATGTCTGCGAATTGGGCACCAGCGGCAACACCGAAACCACACACCAAGCACGCGTTGGCTGGCGAAGACTCCAGAGCAGTTTGAAATTTTTCAAGCCCCTGTTGACCGACCTGCCCCCCGCACCCTTGGCTGCCTTGAAGCCGCTGGTCCAAGCGACGGACCAGCTCAGGAATTTGGACGTGGCGATAGACACCACATTGCCCGCATGGCGCGCTGCACTCAGTGCCCACCCCAGCGCCCAGTCCCCCGATTGGGCTGGCATGCATGCAGCGTTGCAAGCCTCGCGCAGCCAAACTTTGCATGCAGTCAAAGCAAAAGCACAGCATCCAGAGACTGCAACCATGCTGTTAAAAATGGCCCTTTGGATTGCCCAACTCGCCACAGACCCCAGCGAAGGTCAGCGCAAAACCATGACCCGAAAAAAATTCATCGCATGGGCGCTCAAACGCTTGCAGCGTTGGCACAAACGGCTCAAGGTCCGTGCAGACTCTGAAGACATAGCGCACCCCATAACGGACACCATAACGGACCCCATAGCGCAGCAACACCGACTGCGAATTTTGGCCAAGCAACAACGCTACACGCTCGAAAACCTTCGGCCATGGCTGCCACGCCCACCCCTTGCGCACTACCACCAGCGCGCCAAAAAATGGCATGTTCAGATGGGTGGTTTGCGTGACCAGCACATGGCCCTTGCGCTCATTGCCGACTTGGGGCTGTACCCTGACATGGTGGACATCATTCGCGGGGAACTGCTTCCCCCTTGTGCGCACCCAGCATGGCAACCCAGCCCCAACCCAGCCTAAGCGAGGCGATCAGGCAATTTTCAGAATGTGGTTTTGACCGTTGGGCTTCTTCGGCAAAGTCAGCTGCAAAATACCGTTCTCGTACTTGGCCAAAGCCGCTGCTTGGTCCACGTTTTCATGCAACGTGAAACTGCGTGCCACGCTGCCGTAAAAGCGCTCAGAGCGAATGGCCTTGGAGCCTTCTTTCTTCTCCACTTCCTTCTTAATTTCTGCGCTCACACAAACCTGGTTGCCCTCCACGGACACCTTGATATCTTCTTTTTTGACACCTGGAATTTCAGCGTTGATGAAAAAATTCTTGTCATCTTCCGTCAAATCCAACCGCATCTGGGGCTCACCATCCAACATGCGATAGACCGGACGCATGGCAAAATTTTTGAAAAAATCTTCGCCAAACGGATCGCGCAGTTCGCTAAAAGGGTTGAATCGTGCAAGGTTGCTCATAGTTTGATCTCCATTCAATACATAAGTTGGCAGCATCAACGCTGCATGGCAGAGGAGCGCCTAGGAATGCACCTACGCGCACGGGGCCAGTTCCCAATATTGCATTCCCAAAAACCAGCCCCGACCGCTGTAGTGTTGCGCCTGCCCGTGCCAGCGTCTGTTTCCCCATGCACAAACGGGCCGTTTTCTCAAGAGCAAGATTCAGCGCCAAAGCCTTGCCATCAACCAAGGGCGCCTACCGCAGGCATCGCCCCCTATTCAGCGCGAGCAGGCTAACTTGCTGGTGGCCATGACCATCAGCAAGCCCGTGCCAGCCTGCCCCAGCCGCGCTCTGTTTACATTGCGCAGGCCTGCGTTGCGCGGGCCGTGTTAGCGCAGCTTCTCTACCGGATTGGCGGTCAACAAAGCTGCTGAATAGGCGCGCATAAACTCCCGCGCTTTCTCGGGGCGCGCGTTGAGCCACGCGCCATACGCGCCTTCACCCAAGATCACGGGCATGCGCTTTTCGTTGCCGTTTTGCTGGTAGCGGTGTAGCAAAGCGTGGCTGTTGGCGTTGACGGTAAGCAGCGTAAAACTGCTGATTTCTTCCCCATCTTTGTGCCAGTGCGCCCACAAACCCGCCACGCCCATGGGCTTGCCGTCCACACGGCTGATGCGCGTGGGCACCGCTTTGCCGCTGCGCCAATCGTCTTCAAAAAACGCCAGCATAGGCACAATGCAGCGCTGGCCGTTGATCCACGCATCGCGAAAATTGTTAGACGTGGTCACGGTTTCCGAGCGTGCGTTCACCATTTTGGTAGAGCGCAACTTGGCGTCAGATGCCGACTTCACCCAACTCGGCACCAAGCCAAACTGCCCCCAACCCAGTGCGCGTGCGGGTGCCACGCCCTCGGCATCGGGCGCGGCCGCAAGCGGCGCATTGCGCACAAACACGCCCAACTTGCGCGGCCACACGTCGCGCTCCATGTGGGTTTCAGGGGCTGCCACGTCAAAGGCATCGGGGTAGAGGGCGGCGTTTTGCACGCTTTCAAAATGGGTAGTCATCTGGCGATGCTAGCAGTGCGCGGCAGCTGTAGCGAAATAAAGTTGCAGGCGAAACGACGAGGGGCTTTTTTGGGGTGGGTGCGCGAATAATGCATGGTTTTTGCTCGGTTACGCAGCTTTTTTAACGTAAGATCCGGACCTTCATTTTTGTTAAATTTCAGCATAAAAATAACATTCCAATCTATGAAATTCGCCAAAAAAACTGCACTCATTTTGTTGCTGTTGAGCGTGCTTTACAGCCTGGTACTTCCCATGATTCCCATTGGAAAAAAAGCCAATGTAGGAACCCACCAGGTATTCATTACCAGCAACGCTATTCACACAGCCTTTTTATTTCCAAAAAGTGAAACCGCTCCTTTCAATGGCTTCTTTGATTACCAAGATTTCAAAATTAAAGAAAACGAGGGCATTGAAATCAGCTTTGGCGATATTGATTTTTTTGAAAAAGCACCGACTTGGGATCAATTTAATTTTCAAATATTGATCGATTCAATGCTTACGCCAGATACGGGCCTCATGCATGTCGATATTTACGATAAAAAATCTTTTACGGGCGTACCCAAAAAAGAATTACGGTTAACCGATGCACAGTTCTCCAGCTTGGTCACCATGCTGAAAAATTCATTTCAACAAAAAGATAATCGCCCGATTTTGTATAAAGATTTAAATTACTACCAAACAGACCGTTTTTATATCGCGGCAGAGCGGTATTTTTTGTTTAACACTTGCAATACTTGGACTAACCACATTTTGAAAAATATCAATGTGGAAACTGCCTTATTTACCCCGCACAAATGGGGCATTCTTTGGCACCTTTGACATTGGCTGTTTGCGGTGTTGCGCGCATTGCGCGGGCTGGTCTAAGTTGCACAAGGCGTGGCGCTTGTAAGCCCGAGCTGGGCCAAATTTTTCACGCTTACGAGGCCTGCTTGCCAATGGCGGCATCTGGGGTGGGTTGTCGAAAGTGGGCGGTGTATATTCTAATTTTTAAATCATTTTTATCAATAAATGTAAAAAATTAGGAGATTTTTATGTCTGAGCATGCACCGTCTTGTACCGATTCTTCTTCCGCTACGGCTGCTTATGCCGCTTATTTCAACGTAGCCCGCCACAACCTGCTTTTGTCGCTCAACGACATTGCCCACAAGAGCGGGCTTGCAGATGCTAAGAACGACGATCAAGTTGCCAACCACCCGGTGCTGGTGAAGTTGCAAGCATGGAGGGCAGCAGAGGAGGCAAACCAGCAGTTGAACGACAAAGACATTCGAATGGCCCGGCAAGTGCTCAAAGGCTTGCAAAAAGCCTTGCCTATTTTGGGAGACGATTTCACCCAACGCATCAGTGGCCAAAAAATCAACATGGACTACAAGCGCCCCAGGCCTGACCCCACCCAGCCCCGTCCAGCGCCCAGCGAGCACGCCAGCCAGCCAGACAAACCCATTCGCACTTGGCGCATTGGCGACTTGCATTGGGTGCTGGACATGCTGTTGAAAGCCCTCATGGCACAGCGTAACTTTTACAGCCATGCCTACCAAAAGCCGGTGGGGCTTGCAAAGCCATTGGCAAGCCTGTTGGGCACTTGGTTTGATGCGGGGCGGCGTGAGGTGAAAAGCCGTTTTGAATTTTCAGAGCCCGAAGTTGAGCACCTGGTCCGCATGGACGAAACCACTAAAAAAGAAAACCCCAAAGCCTTGCATGCCCTTGTGCGCGAGGAGCATGGCGCACGACGGCTGAGCGATCGCGGCGCGGCTTACTTCTGT
>JBIPME010000082.1:0-7140 GCA_044369275.1 Rhodoferax sp. | reverse complement strand
CCTGCCTGCCTGCCTGCCTGCCTGCCTGTAGGTCCTTGCAAGGGCTTGCTGTGCCATTGCATTTGGACGGTTTTTTCTGTGGTCTTCGGTTTACGCGTTTTGGCGCGGCTTGCGAGCACGGCCTGACAGGACTTTATCAAACAAGCGGTTAGGCAATATCCGCAGTAGTTTTGCAACCCAGGCCATTTGCCATGGAATGACGCGGTAACTGGTTCCGGCGGTAATGGCCCGCCAAGCCGCTGCGGCGAAGTCTTTCGAGGCCATTAGAAATGGCATTGCGTAGGTGTTTTGTGCTGTCAGGGGGGTGTCAATGTAGCCGGGGCACAGGGTGATGACTTGTACGCCGCTGTCCCTGAGTTCACCGCGCAAGCTTTCGCAGTAGGCAATGGCGGCGGCTTTGCTGGCGCAGTAAGCGCCGTGGCCTGGAAGTCCGCGAATGCCCGCAACGCTTCCAATGCCGACCAGTTTGCCCGACCCGCGTTGTGACATTGCCGTAATAAATGGATGGAAGGTCGCCGCCAACCCCAGGTTGTTGGTGGCAAAAATGCGGGCCATCACGTCCAAGTCTTCGCGGATGGCGGTGTCTATGCCGATGCTGATGCCTGCGTTGGCAATCACGACATCGGGCAAGCCTTGTTGCGCAATGCATTGCCCGCCGGCTTGGACGATGCTGTCTGTATTGGCAACGTCGGCGCAGTAAATGGCGTAGCGTTCGGGGCGCAGGCCTTGGGAATGCGCCCATTCTTGGATGACTTCTGTCCTGCGTGCTACCAATGCCAAAGCGTAGCCTTGTTGGTAGAAGTGCAGTGCGATAGCTTGTCCAATGCCACTGGAGGCACCTGTGATGTACAAAAGAGGGGTATGGGGCATTGGGTTGGTGGGGTTATGAGGCTAACGAGGCTAATGAGGGCGTTTGCGCTAAGTTGGTGTTGAAGCTTTGTTTTGAAGATTGGCTTTAAAGGTTGGTGCTAATCACGGTTGTTGGGAACGAGCCGGCTGTGTACGCGGCCTTGGAGTAGCAAGACTTGTTCTACGTTGTCAAAGTGGAGGCTGTCTGCGGTAAAGCGGTCATTGCCACGGGTGAGTTCGACGGGTTTGTGGCTTTTTATTTGTTCGGTGTGCATGAAGGCATGCAAAAATTCGCTGCGGTACTCCATGCGGGGTGAGGGTTTGTTGGCGTCGCGCTTGTCTGCTTCGCGTACGACAACCGCGTTGCCCAGTAGCTGTACCTCGGAGGCGTCTGCGTTGGTGATGCCGCGCTGGGCGGTGGCCGTGGTGAGGCGGCGGTTTTCATCGTAGGAGCGCAGGGTGAAGGCGTCAATTTCTAGCAATTTGGTGTCTGGCGCATGGCGCGATTTATCGCCTCGGATGTCGCTGCGCAGCTGGCCTTTGGCGTCGAAGCTTTTGACGGAAAAGTCTTCCATAAAGTAGTCTGGCTGCTTGCTTTGGAGGGGCGTTTCAACCGGCGTGACGGTGTCGGGTGTGGCACGCACCATCCAGTAGGTGCCTAAAGCGAGCATGGCCATGCAGGCAAAGGGAATGTACAAAACACAGGTATCCCAAATGCGCCACATGAGCGGTGTGCGGGTGTTTTTCATGCTTGCGGTTTCATGGGATGTAGGGTGCAAACAGGCGTTGGTAGTGGCCATTGGCCAGCAACAAGGTATCACAAAAGCTGCGTACCGCCCCTTCGCCGCCGCGCTCTGGGGTGACGTAGTCGGCTCTAGCACGCACCTCGCAGTGCGCGTTGGCGGGGGCGCAGCTGAAAGCGGCCAAGCACAGGAGTGGTAAGTCTGGCCAGTCATCGCCCATGGCAGCGGCTTGGCCCCAGCTGAGGCCAAGGTCTTGAAGGGTTTTTTCTGCGGCGGGGCGTTTGTTTTCGGTGCCAAAGTGGGCGTGTTCAATTCCTAAGTTTTTTAAACGGGCACGCAGCGCAGGTGAGTCACGGCCTGTCACGATGACGGGGGTAATGCCCGCAGATTGCAGCAGTTTTAATCCGTGGCCATCCAAGGTGTTAAAGCGTTTGAGGCTTTCACCCGATTCGGAAAATAGCAGGCCACCGTCCGTTAAAACGCCATCGACATCGAAAAATGCAATTTGGATGCCTTGGGCTTTGAGCAGTAAAGCGGGGTCGCGTTGAAGGGTGGTTTGCGTTTGCACGGGTGGTTGTATGGGTAATGGGTAATGGGTAGGGGATGAGGTACGGGTATGGTATGAGGGTATTAGATGACTTTGGCCCGCATCAGGTCGTTGCTGCTGATGGCACCGCAAAGTTGCCCATGGGTGTCGAGAACCAGTACGCTGTTAATTTGTAAGCGTTCCATCATTTCAGCCGCATCCACGGCAAGCGCGTGGGCCGCAATGGTTTTGGGTGCTTTGTGCATTACGTCGATGGCTTTGCTGTTGCGCAAATCGACGCCTTGTTCGACCAAGCGGCGTAAATCGCCGTCGGTAAAAATGCCAATCAATTGGTGGTCTTCATCGATGACGGCGGTGGCCCCCAGTCCTTTGCTGCTCATTTCACGCATGATGTCGCTGAAGTTGGCATTCCATGCAACGCTGGGCACGGCGGGGCCGCTGCGCATGATGTCGCTGACGTGGGTGAGCAGTTTGCGACCCAGGGCGCCGCCTGGGTGGGAGCGTGCAAAATCGGTGGATTGGAATCCCCGTGCATCCAGCAGCGCTACAGCGAGCGCGTCACCCAGGGCGAGCTGGGCGGTGGTGCTGGCGGTGGGGGCAAGGTTGAGCGGGCAGGCTTCTTTTTCGACGGCACTGTTGAGCGAAAGGTCGGCATGTTGGGCCAGGCTGGATTGGGGGTTGCCCGTCATGGCAATGAACGGTGCGCCAAGGCGTTTGATCAGCGGCAGCAGCAGCGTGATTTCGTGTGCCTCTCCGCTGTTGGAGATGGCCAAAACCAAATCGGCTGAGGTGATCATGCCCAGGTCCCCGTGGCTTGCCTCTGCGGGGTGCACAAACATGGCGGGTGTGCCCGTAGAGGCCAAGGTGGCGGCAATTTTTCGTCCAATGTGTCCGCTTTTCCCCATGCCCATGACGACAACACGGCCGCGGATGGCTAGTATCTTTTCAACCGTTGCCGTAAACGCATGGTTAATGTGTGCTTTTAGCCCTAGGATGGCATGGGCCTCAATGTCTAAGGTGCTGTGTGCGAGCGCAATGGCCCGTTCTGCGGTGGGGTTGGCTTGGGCCGAGGGGGGGTGGGTCATGCAGGTATTTTATAGAGAGGCGCTAGTATCTTGGTAATGAGTGGACTTGAGATAACTTTGTTGTATTTGGTGGCGGCGGTGCTGGGCGTGGTTGCGTGCCGTTATTTGAAGTTGCCGCCTATGCTGGGGTATTTGGCGGTGGGGGTTTTGCTGGGGCCCAATGCTTTGGCGTTGTCCAAGCACGTCGAGGGGGTGCGCTACTTGGGCGAGTTTGGGGTGGTGTTTTTGATGTTCGTGATTGGGTTGGAGTTTAATTTGCCCAAGCTGCGTGCCATGCGTAAACATGTTTTTGGTTTGGGTTTGACGCAGGTGGCACTGACCATGTTGCTGGGCAGTTTGGCGGTGCTGACTTTGGCGCTGGTTGCACCTGCAATCTGGGGCATGGATTGGCGCTCTGCGCTGGCGCTATCGTCGGCATTGGCGATGAGCAGCACCGCAGTGGTGGTAAAGCTGATGTCTGAGCGTTTAGAAATGGAGTCTGAGCACGGCAAGCGCGTGATGGGGGTCTTGCTGTTCCAAGATTTGGCGGTGGTCCCCCTGTTGGTACTCATCCCTGCGTTGGCCGCCCCTTCGGAGAGTTTGTTAGCCGCTTTGGGGCTGGCAGCCGTCAAGGCGACGGTGTTGGTGACCGTGCTGCTGGTCGGTGGGCAGCATGTGATGCGGCGCTGGTTGACGGTGGTGGCACGGCGCAAAAGCGACGAGCTGTTTGTACTCAATTTGCTGTTGATTACCTTGGGCTTGGCTTGGATGACGGAAATGGCGGGGCTCAGCCTGGCATTGGGGGCATTCATTGCCGGCATGTTGATTTCCGAGACCCAATACAAGCACCAAGTGGAAACCGATATTCGGCCTTTTCACGATGTGTTGATGGGCTTGTTTTTCATCAGTATCGGCATGCTCTTGGATTGGCGACTGGTCTTAGAGCGTTGGCCGTTAGTGCTGTTGTTGTTGGTATTTCCCACCCTATTTAAAGCACTTTTGATCACGGTGTTGGCACGGCTTTGGGGCGCTACTGCGGGCGTAGGTTTGCGCACCGGTTTGTATTTGGCGCAGGCAGGCGAGTTTGGTTTTGTGCTGTTAACTTTGGTGCAAGCACACAATTTGGTTCCTGCGGCCTTGCTTAATCCTATTTTGGCTGGAATGGTGCTGTCTATGTTGGCCACGCCATTTATTGTGATGTACAGCAATGCGATGGTGATGAAGTGGGTGGCCACTGAGTGGTTTCAGCAGTCCTTGCAAATGACCTCCATTGCACGCAAATCGATGAATGTACGAGCGCATGTGATTATTTGCGGCTACGGGCGCTGTGGCCAAAATTTAGCCCGCATCTTAGAGGGTGAAAAAATACCTTATATCGCCTTGGATTTGGACCCCGACCGGGTGCGCCAAGCGGGCGCTGCGGGCGACAGCGTGGTGTTTGGAGATTCTTCACGGCTGCAAGCCCTCATGGCTGCTGGCTTGGCCAGGGCCAGTGCAGTCGTTGTGACCTATTTAGAAGAGGGGCCGGCGCTGAAAGTGCTTAGCCATATCCGTGCGCATGCGCCGCAAGTGCCGGTGATTGTGCGTACCCAAGACGACCATTTTTTAGAAAAATTCCAAGCCGCGGGTGCCACAGAAGTCGTACCCGAAGCACTCGAGGGCTCCTTGATGCTGGCCAGCCATGCGCTGGCCTTGGTCGGTGTGCCCATGCGCAGGGTGATTCGCATCGTGCAAGACCAGCGCGATGCCCGCTACAGCTTGCTGCGTGGATTTTTCCATGGCGCAGACGATGATTCGGTGGACGAGCTGGATTACGAGCGCTTAATCACCCTCACCATCCCGGATGCCTCGCGCGCCATTGGGCGCACCGTGGAAAGCTTCTTCTTAGGGCGCCACGGTGTTCGGCTGGTCAGTTTGCGCCGGCTACAGGGTGATTTGGAGCCACTCCATCCGTTGTTAACCCTCCAGGCGCAAGACACCTTGGTGCTGGCTGGAAAGATAGACGCTTTGGCACGGGCTGAGCAGACCTTTTTCTAAACTCTAATGCGTTGCATGTTGGATGCAATCGCTTTAGCGCAGACAGGCGTATGCATATTAAAATTTGCCAGCTCGCCCGATGGCGCTGGTTGAAAGCACGGCGGCATTGGCACTCTTTTCCATACCACCGCATGCACCGGTGAACCTAGGGCAACCATGAAACTTTTTGACGTCCAGCAATATTTACGTGCGCATATTCGCACGGTTCCAGACTGGCCTATGCCCGGTATTGCGTTTCGCGACATTACCCCCTTGCTCCAAAATGCCGAGGCATTTCAGATATTGGTTGACACCTTTGTTCGCCGTTACCAAGACCCCGCTTTGCGCCCAGATGTGGTGGCGGGTTTGGATGCACGTGGTTTTATTATTGGTGCCGTTGTGGCCTACCAGCTGAAAGTCGGTTTCGTGCCGATCCGCAAAAAAGGCAAACTTCCTTTCACGACGGTGGAAGAAACCTATGCATTGGAGTATGCCAGTGCGACGGTAGAACTCCACACGGATGCGGTTAAAGCAGGGGATCGGGTTTTGCTGATAGACGATTTAATCGCAACGGGCGGCACCATGATGGCGGGTTACCGCTTGCTAAAGCGATTAGGCGCCCATGTGCTGGAGGGGGCTGCCATTGTGGATCTACCCGATTTGGGCGGCTCGCAGAAGCTCAAAATGGAAGGCCTGCCGCTTTTCACGCTGGTGGATTACGCGGGCGGTTAGCCTTTTCAACCGCGCCGCACACACAAGCTGCAACGCCAATCAACCTCCAGATAGACCGTGAATGCTATTTCCCAATGCAAAATTGGGAAAAAATAACGCCCAAAAGATCGTCAGAGCTAAATTCACCGGTAATTTCTGCCAGTGCGGATTGCGCCAGGCGCAGCTCTTCGGCCAGCAAATCTAGCATCTGTGCATGCGCGTTCAAATGCGCTTGCGCGTATTCCAAGTGCGTATTCACCTGTTTTAAGGCTTGCAAATGCCTTGCACGGGCGATGAAAGCACCATCCTCGGGCAGTTGCCAACCCGCCGCGTGCAGCAGCGATTGGCGCAGCGTAGCCAGGCCTTGGCCGGTTTTGGCTGACAAAACAATGCCCTGCGCAGGATGGGGTGCGGTGATGGAGTCGGCTTTGTTCCACACGTCTAACAGGCTAGTTTGGGGCGACACAACGCGCTGAAGCTCAGCCGCAATCGCTGCGTCGGCTGCCACATATTCGGGCAATTGGGTGCGCGTGAGATCGTGTAAAAATACCACCACATCGGCCTTGGCAATGGCATCCCAGGCTCTGGAAATGCCAATCTGCTCTACCGTATCGCTGCTGCTACGCAAACCCGCTGTGTCCACGATATGGATGGGGACGCCTTCTATTTGGATGGTTTCTTGCACCTTGTCACGGGTCGTTCCGGGCACGGGCGTGACAATGGCCAGCTCGGCACCCGCCAGTGCATTGAGCAAGGACGATTTGCCCGCATTGGGCTGCCCCGCAATCACCACTTGAATGCCTTCGCGCAAAAGCGCCCCTTGGCGCGCCTCAGACAACAGCAAGGCCAGGGCGCTGTGCAAACGCTGCAGCTGACCTTGTGCATCGCTGGCTTGGAGAAAATCGATTTCTTCTTCGGGAAAGTCCAGCGTTGCTTCAACGAGCATACGCAAATGCACCAAGGCATCGCGCAAGGCATGAATCTTCTTTGAAAACGCACCTGCCAGCGAACGCGTCGCACTGCGCGCCGCAGCTTCGGTGCTGGCATCAATCAAATCGGCAATCGCCTCAGCCTGCGCCAGATCAATCTTGTCGTTTAAAAAAGCCCGCTGCGAAAACTCTCCCGCCTCAGCAAGGCGCAGTCGGGGCAGCACAGCCGCCCCAGTTTGCAGATCCGCTTGGGCGGCCACTTCCAGGCAGCGCGCCAGTAC
>JBIPME010000081.1:0-7153 GCA_044369275.1 Rhodoferax sp. | reverse complement strand
TTCCAAAGTGGCGGCTTCCAGAGGGCGGCCATGGATTGCGCCAATGAGTTCCTTGGCTGCGTGCTGTGCCTTTGGGCCGCCTATACGCAGGCTGTTACAGAGCTGTTCAATGGTGCTATCCAAGGCTTCTAGGGGGACTACTTCGTGCACCAAACCAATGGCTTGGGCGCGTTCGGCGGTAATGCGTTCTGCGGTTTGGAAGTAGCGCAATGCCTGGCGTGGGCCAATGGCGCGCAGCACGTAGGGGCTGATGACGGCGGGGATGATGCCGAATTTCACCTCCGAGGTGCTAAACACCGCGTCGGTACTGGCCACTGCCATGTCGCAGGCTGCAGCCAGTCCGGTGCCGCCACCAAAGGCGGCGCCCTGTACGCGTGCAATGGTGGGTTTGGGCAGGGTGGACAAGGTCCAGAGCATGTGCGCAAAGCGCCGCGCATCTTCCAAATTGGCTTGCTCGCTGGCATGGGCCGCACGGCGCATCCAGTTCAGGTCTGCACCTGCACAGAAATGCGCTCCACGTCCGCCCAGCACAACCACGCGCACAGGGTCCGACTGCGCTAGCAGCGTACAGGCTTGGGTGAGTTCGGCAATGAGTTGCTCGTTAAACGCATTCAATACCGCAGGGCGTGCCATCCAAATGGTGGCAACGGGGCCTGTGTGTTCGATCTCAAGCGTCTCGAAGGTGGGCATGTTGGGCGTGGTGGGCATGTTGGGCATGGTTGCAGTCCTGGTAAAGGTGGTGGTAGGGCTAAACGAATTAGCGAATCAACGAATCAACGAATCGGGTTGATGGCGTGCGCGTGTTCAAGTTTTTACGCGCCAAGGAATGCGGCTTGCCGCAAGGCTTGCCATAACCATTAGGTTCCAAAGGCTTTGGGCAACAAAGGCCCAAAGGCTTTGAAGGGACTTTCTGGTTTTTCAAGGCGCGTAAAGGTCTCTAAAGGTCTCTAAAGGTTTTTAACGGTGTCTAACCTTGTAAAGGGGCTTACTTACTCAATACCCAATCGCCGTTTTTAATTTCGTACATCCGAAAGGCGGACAAATCCAGGCCCATGTGGTCGCTGGCAGACATGTTGAAAATGCCGCCCGTGCCGACAAAGCCCTTGGTGTTTTCGATGGCATCACGCACCTTGTTTTTGTCGGTAGTGCCTGCGCGTTTGATGGCTTCTACGGCAATGAACAGGCCGTCGTAGGCATGGCCACCAAAGGTGGAGATGTCGGTTTTCCATTTGGCGGCGTACTCTTTGGTGTAGTTTTCGGCCACGGCTTTTTGCGGGTCGCCTGCTTTGAGCTTGTCGCCGGCTAGCAGTGCGGCGGCGGGCAAGCGAATGCCTTCGGCAGCAGGGCCTGCGAGTTTGATGAATTCGTTCGAGGCGATGCCGTGGGCGTGGTACAGGGGCAGGGTAATGCCCAGTTGTTTGTAGCCTTTGGTGGCAAGGGCGGGGCCTTGGCCTAAACCAAAGATGAAGACCGCTTCCACGCCGGGGGTGTTGCGAATTTTGGTCAGCTGGGGTCCCATGTCGGTGTCTTTGGGGCCGTAGGTTTCATTGGCCACCAAGGTGATGCCGTATTTGCTGGCCACGGCCTCGGTTTCTTTGCGTCCTGATTGGCCAAAGCCGCTGGTTTCAGAAAACAGGGCCACTTTGCTGATGCCGCGTTTTTTCATGTCTTCAAACACTTTTTCAGCCGCCATGCGGTCGGTGTGGGGGGTTTTGAAGACGAATTTTTTAACCGGTTCAACCACCACGACCGCGCCCGCCAAGGAGATAAAGGGCACGCCTGCTTTTTCAACCAAGGGCACCATGGCCATGGTCGCACCCGTGGTGGTGCCGCCTATGATCAGGTCCACTTTGTCATCATCAATCAGGCGTTTGCCAAAGCCGTTGGCTTTGGAAGAGTCGCTGCCATCGTCGTAGTGCACCAGTTGCAAAGGTCGTCCGAGTACGCCGCCTTTTTTGTTGATGTTGTCGATGTACATTTCCAACGTTTTCAGCTCAGGGTCGCCTAGGTAGCCTGCGGGGCCTGTAAGGGATAGTACCGAGCCAATTTTGATCGGGTCCGTAGCCCAAGCCGTGCAGGCGCTCAGTAGCAAAGCGGTCGAGACCACCAGTTTGTTTAGCTTCAAATTCATGCGTTTCTCCTAGGGTTAAAAATTAGACTTTTAAAAATGTGACTTCAAGCCATCTAGCGCGTTCAATCCAACGCGTTCAATCAAACGCGTTCAATCACCAGGGCAATGCCTTGCCCAACGCCAATGCACATGGTGCAAAGCGCGTACCGTCCGCCTTGGCGAACCAGTTCGTAAGCCGCTGTGGTTACCAGGCGAGCACCGCTCATGCCCAGCGGGTGCCCCATGGCGATGGCGCCACCATTGGGGTTCACATGCGCTGCGTCATCGGGCAGCCCGAGGTCACGCAGCACGGCCAGCCCTTGCGCAGCAAAGGCTTCATTGAGTTCAATCACGTCCATTTGGGCCAAGCGCAGCCCCGCAATTTGCAGCACTTTGCGCACGGCGGGGGCAGGGCCATAGCCCATGATGCGCGGTGCCACGCCCGCAGTGGCCATGGCCACCACGCGGGCTTTAGGCGTGAGGCCATAGCGTGCGGCCTGGGTTTCGTCCGCCAGCAGCAGGGCGCAGGCACCGTCGTTCACGCCCGAGGCATTGCCTGCGGTGACGCTCAGGTCGGCGGCGTTGATGCCGGGGAGTTTGGCCAGCATTTCCAAGGTGGTTTCGGGCCGTGGGTGCTCATCCGTGCTAAACACGACGCCCCCCTCCTTTTTTTCGCCTTTTTTGCGTGGAATGTGCACGGGCACCAGTTCGTCTTGGAAGCGGCCAGCCGCATGGGCAGCAGCCCAGCGTTGCTGAGAGCGCAGGGCAAACGCATCTTGGTCGGCGCGCGTGATCGCAAAGTCTGCGGCCACGTTGTCGGCGGTCTGCGGCATGGAGTGGGTGCCGTACAGGGCTTGCATCTTGGGGTTGGAAAAGCGCCAGCCTATGGTGGTGTCAAAAATGGCGGCATTGCGTGCGTAGGCACTCTCGGCTTTGGCCATGACAAAGGGGGCGCGTGACATGCTTTCCACGCCGCCGGCAATCATGAGTGTGGCCTCGCCCGATTTGATGGCGCGTGCGGCCATGCCCACGGCGTCCATGCCCGAGCCGCACAGGCGGTTCAAGGTGGTGCCAGGCACGCTGATCGGCAGGCCCGCTAAAAGCGCTGACATGCGGGCAATGTTGCGGTTGTCTTCGCCTGCTTGGTTGGCACAGCCGTACAGCAGGTCGTCAACTTGGGACCAGTCCACCATGGGGTTGCGTTGCATGAGGGCTTGGATGGGGATGGCGCCCAAGTCATCGGGGCGCACGCTGGCCAGTGCGCCGCCGTAGCGGCCAATGGGGGTGCGGACCGCATCGCAAATAAAAGCTTGGGGCATGGGGCTGTGCAGGGCGTTGTTCATGGAGCGGGTGTAGGAGGTGGGTAGTGGGTAGTGGGGTGAAGCGTAGGTGCGCTTGTGCTTGGTATTGGTGCGCGTGCGCTTAGTGTTGTGCGGGGCGTTGGTCAATCACGCGGCGGGCTTTGCCTGCAAGGGTGCGGGGAATGGCTTCAAACCCCAGTACCGAGACCGAGGTGGAGATGCCGATATTGGTTTTAATGGCGTGTTGCAGGCTTTTGGCAATTGCGGCGATGTCGGCGGGGCTCAGGGATTGGCTGAGTTCGCGTTGCACTTCGCACTTGACTTCGAGGTTGTCCATATGGCCCTCGCGGCTGAGCACAATTTGGTAGTTGCCCGAGAGGCGTTTGTCGCGCAGGATTTGCTCTTCAATTTGCGTGGGGAAGACGTTCACACCACGCACGATCAGCATGTCGTCCGAGCGGCCTGTGATTTTTCCCATGCGGCGAAAGGCACGCGAGGTGGGGGGCAGCAGGCGGGTCAGGTCACGGGTGCGGTAGCGGATGACGGGAAACGCCTGTTTGGTCAGCGAGGTAAATACCAGTTCTCCGTCTTCGCCGTCGGCTACCACTTCGCCTGTGTCGGGGTTGATGATTTCGGGGTAAAAATGGTCCTCCCAAATCACCGGGCCGTCTTTGGACTCAATGCATTCACAGGCCACGCCCGGGCCCATGACTTCGGTGAGGCCGTAGATGTCGATGGCGTTGATGCCAAGTTTCTTTTCAATCTCGCTGCGCATACCTTCGCCCCAAGGTTCTGCACCAAAAATGCCGATTTCCAAAGAGATTTCACCCGGCGCAATACCCAGCCGCTCAAACTCTTCGGCAATGACCAAGGAGTAGGAGGGGGTCACCATGATGATGCGAGGCTGGAAGTCAATGATTTGCTGCACCTGTTTTTCAGTCTGTCCGCCCGACATCGGGACCACGGTGCAGCCCAAACGCTCTGCACCGTAGTGCGCACCTAAGCCGCCGGTGAACATGCCGTAGCCATAGGCGTTGTGCAGCATGTCGCCTTTGCGTCCACCGGCAGCCCGGATAGAGCGGGCTACCAAGTTGGCCCAATGGTCTATGTCTTGCGCGGTGTAGCCCACCACAATCGGTTTGCCTGTGGTGCCCGATGAGGCATGCAGTCGCACGATTTGGTCTTTGGGCACGGCAAACAGGCCAAAGGGGTAGTTGTCACGCAGCGACGATTTGGTCATGAACGGGAATTTGGCCAAGTCCGACAGCGTCTTGAGGTCGTCTGGGTGAACGCCCTTTTCCTCGAAGGCTTGGCGGTGCATGGGCACGTTGTCGTAAGCGTGGCGCAGGGACCATTGCAGGCGTTGCAGTTGCAGCGCCGTAATTTCGTCGCGGCTGGCGGTTTCGATGGCGTCAAGCGCGCCTAAGGGGATGGGCTGGGTGGTCATATAGCGCTAAAAAAATGGAGTTGTTGGGAGGGGCGATACAAGAACTGCGGTAAATGGATGGTGATAAAGGCCTGGCTCAGTCGCTGTGCGTCGTTGGGGCCGCAACGGCGCTGAGCGCCGCGATGACTTCACCGTGAATGCGGTAGGACTTGCCGCGCATCAGGGCAATGGTCTTGCCCGACTGGCTGCGCACCGTCACGTCGTACACCCCTGTGCGGCCACTTTGCGAGCGCTCCACGGCCTGGGCTTGCAGCGTGTCACCCAACAGCGCGGGGGCCAAAAAATCGATGTTGCAGGCCGAGGCCACGGTGTTGCGGTTGTGGCTATTGCAAGCGTAGGCAAAGGCGGTGTCGGCCAGTGAAAAAATCATGCCGCCATGGCAGATAGCATGGCCGTTGACCATGTCTTGGCGCACTGCCATGGACAGGTTGGCGCTGCCCGGTGCCACCGCCTCAATGCGCATGCCCAGCGCTTGGGCCGCATGGTCGCGCCGCCACATTGCCTGGGCCGTGGCTTGGGCCAGCAGGTGCGCGGGTTCGTGGGTTTGCGCATTGTCCTGTGTTTGGGCCTGTGTTTGGGGCTGTAGGTGGGGCTGAGCCGCGCCCGCACTGTGGTGGGTAGATGTTTCTGGTTTATGTGTGTTAGGCATGTTAGGCATGTTAGGCATGGATGTTTTTCCCTTGAAAAACCCGCTGTGAAATCAGCGCAGACGTGCGGTAACGGTCTTCACCGTAGAAGGCAGCAAGGTGGCGCAACACGGTTTGGACCCAGGGCAGCCCCAGGCGATCCGCCCAAGCCAAAGGGCCTAGGGGGTAGTTGACGCCCAGGCGCATGGCCTCATCGGCGGCGAGCGCGGTGCACACGCCGTGGTAGACCGCATCGGCGGCTTCGTTGGCCAGCATGGCGACGGTGCGCAATACGAGCAGGCCGGGTACATCGCCTAAGCGTGCCACCTGCATGCCCGCGTGTTGCAGCAGCGCACAGGCTGATTGCCAAGCGGCGGGGCTGCACTGGCCGGCATGCGTGGCGGCGATGCGTGTGCAGCGTTGGTAGTCCAGTGCCAAATCGACCAACACCGTGTTGGCATGGCCACTTTCGGCGGCGCGCTGGCTGGCGCTGCGGCCATCGCTTTGGTAGATCAGCGCGCCATCGCTTTGGGCAATGCGGCCATCGGGGTGCGCTGCGCTGCGTTCAAAGTGAATGTTGGCCGCCAGCAAACGCGCAGCCAAGGCCTGGGCCAAGGGGCTGTCACCGCAGACCATGGTGTGCTGCGGGGCGGGGTAGTGGGGCTCCACCTGCGGTATTTGGGTGGTTTGTGTGGTTTTGGTGGTTGGCTGTGTGGTGGTGGTGCTGCTGTTGGCTGGCGTTTGCGCTGCAAGCCCTAGGGCGGCGGGCTTGCCCGTTGGGGCGTAATGGTAGAACCCACGGCCCGTTTTGCGGCCCAAAAAGCCTGCATCGACCAAGGCCTGTTGGGTCAGCGAAGGCAGAAAGCGGGGGTCGTTGAAAAAGGCGCGCCAGACCGAGCAGGTAACGGCAAAGTTGACATCGTGGCCAATCATGTCCATCAGCTCGAAGGGGCCCATGCGAAAGCCGCCTGCGTCGCGCATGACGGCGTCCAAGGTAGCACAGTCCGCAGCCCCTTCGGCGTGCAGGCGCAAGGCTTCGGCGTAAAACGGCCGGGCCACGCGGTTGACGATAAAGCCCGGCGTAGACTGTGCGTGCACCGCTGTTTTGCCCCAAGCGCTGGCGGTGGCGTGCAAAGTGTCTGCCACCGTGCGGGCCGTGGCCAAGCCAGAGACCACCTCGACCAAGGCCATCAGCGGCGCGGGGTTGAAAAAGTGCAGGCCCGCCAAGCGCTCAGGGTGGCGCAGGGCCGCACCAATGGCGGTAATGGAGATGGAAGAGGTGTTGCTGCCAAACAGGCAGTGGGGGCTGACCCAGTTTTCTAAGCCAGTAAACAAGGTTTGCTTGGCGTGCAAGTCTTCCACAATGGCCTCGATCACCAAGGCGGCACCGTGCAGCTCTGCCTGCTCGGTGGCGGCTTGCAGGCGCTGGCTGGCAGCCTGGGCTGCATGGGCGGCCATTTTGCCTTTGACCACCAAGCGCGCGAGCTGGGCGCGAATGCCTTCAACGGCATGTTGCGCGGCTTGGGGGCGGTTGTCTAACAAGCGCACGGGGTGCCCTGCCATGGCGGCCACCTGTGCAATGCCCGCACCCATAGCCCCGGCGCCGATGACGGCGACCAGCGCGGTGCAAGGCAGTGCCGCAGAGGGTGGCATGGCAGAAGCTGTGGAT
>JBIPME010000080.1:0-7263 GCA_044369275.1 Rhodoferax sp. | reverse complement strand
GTCAGCCTCGACCAAGTCATTAAAACCATGCGTGACACCGGGCGCGACATGATGACCAAGTACAAAGAGACCAGCCGTGGCGGGCTGGCGGTGAATGTGATTGAGTGTTGAAACAGCGTTGCGTATACCAGCCCGTAACCAGCCCATGGAAATGATGCACGATGGACTATGAATTTGATTGGGACGATGCAAAAGCTGTTGCGAATGTGCGTAAGCATGGCGTGGAGTTTGAGGATGCAATGGCGGTTTTGCGCGATCCATTAGCAATGACTTTGTTTGACAGCGCTCACAGCGATGATGAAGACCGCTGGATCAGCTTGGGGCAGTCGCGCTTGGGAACGTTGTTGGTAGTGATTCACACCTTCTCCAATACAGGGCGAAACACTGGGTTAGTGCGCATAATCTCCGCTAGACCTGCGACCGTAAAGGAACGCATCCAGTACGAAGAGGGTAGCGTTTGATGTGCCGCCCTTGCACAACTTCTATATCTAAAGGTAACCACCATGCAAAACGAATATGACTTTTCTGGTGCCGAGCGCGGCAAGTTTTACCAAGCAGACGTTCGACTCATTGCGCCCCTTCGATTGGAACCCAATGTGCTGGAGTTCTTAACCCGACGCGCAGAGGCCAAGGGCACGACGCTCAATGCATTGGTAAACGCTCTGCTCAAGAAAGATATTGAATTGATTGAGGCAGCTTGATTCCCGATTGCCTTTAGTCCGATGTCGATGATTTGCAATAAATCTGGTGCGTGATTGCCCATTGAAATAACCATGCTCGCCAAACGCTCCTTTATCGCTCTACCCCTGCCCGCCTTCAGCCTCGCGCTGGAGGTGTTGTGGCGTAGATGCAAAGGGCCAATGCGGTGGCGGTGTGTAGATCGCTTAACCCATTAATACCGCCGTAGACCCGTAACACGCCGTAACGAAAGCAAGACTGTGAGCCATTTTTCCATCTTCTCCCTCGCCCGCAACGCCATGTCCTACCACGAGAACTGGCAAAAGCAGTGGCGCAGCCCTGCGCCCAAAGCCAGTTATGACGCCATCATCGTCGGTGGTGGTGGCCACGGTTTGGCTACGGCGTACTACCTGGCCAAAGAGCACGGTATGCGCAATATCGCCGTGGTGGAGCGCGGTTGGCTGGGTGGCGGCAATACGGCGCGCAACACCACCATCGTGCGCTCGAATTACCTGTGGGACGACGCCACCCATTTGTACGAAAAAGCGTTGCAGCTCTGGGAAGGGCTGTCGCAAGATTTGAACTACAACACCATGTTCAGCCAGCGCGGGGTGATGAACGTGGGGCACTCGCTGCAAGACATGCGCGATATCCACCGCCGTGTGAACGCCAACCGCTTGAACGGCGTGGACGGCGTGGTCATGACGCCTGCCGAGATCAAGGCCATGGTGCCCATCATGAACACCTCCAGCTCGCTGCGTTATCCGGTCATGGGCGCATCGTTCCAGCCGCGTGCTGGCGTGGCGCGGCATGACGCGATTGCCTGGGGCTTTGCCCGTGCGGCGGACCGCTTGGGCGTGGACATTATTCAAAACTGCGAGGTCATTGGCGTGCAGCGCGAGGGCGACCAGGTGGTGGGCATTGAGACCACACGCGGCACGATCAAGAGCAAAAAGATTGGCGTAGTGGCTGCGGGCCACAGCACCGTGATTGCCGACATGGCGGGCATTCGCCTGCCGCTGGAAAGCCACCCCCTGCAAGCCTTGGTGTCGGAGCCGCTCAAGCCGATTTTGCACACCGTGGTCATGTCCAACGCCATCCACGCCTACGCCAGCCAGTCGGACAAGGGCGACTTGGTGATCGGTGCGGGCATCGATGCCTATGTGGGCTACGGCCAGCGCGGCAGCTTCCCCGTGATTGAGCACACGCTGCAAGCCATTTGCGAGCTGTTCCCCATTTTCCGCCGGGTGCGCATGAACCGCCAGTGGGGCGGCATTGTGGACGTGGCGCCGGATGCTTGCCCCATCATCAGCAAAACGCACATCAAAGGCTTGTATTTCAACTGCGGTTGGGGCACGGGCGGCTTCAAAGCCACGCCCGGCTCGGGGTGGGTCATGGCGCACACCATCGCGCAAGACCGCCCGCATGCCCTGAACGCTGCGTTTGAGCTCAACCGCTTCAACACCGGCCATTTGATTGACGAACACGGCGCGGCTGGGGTGGCGCATTGAGCACGCACCCCGTCACCCATGCATCCGCCCCTGGCCACTTATTAGCCACTCTTTAACCGCTTTATAGCCACTTTGTAGCCCCTCCAATGCAGACCTTATTGCAATGAAACTCCGATTCCATCCCAAGTCGTTTGGCATTTTCCTAGCGGTGCTGCTGGTCGAAATAGGCATTGCGCTGTATGTGCGCGATGCCTTCATACGCCCTTTCGTGGGCGATGTCTTGGTGGTGGTGCTGATGTTTTACGCACTGGCTTGTGTGCTGCAGACGAACCTGCGCAAGCTGATGTGGGGCGTGTTGGCGTTTGCATTTTTCGTGGAAATTTTGCAGTACTTTCACATTCGCGATGTGCTGCATTTGCAAAACAAAGCCTTGCGCGTGATGGTGGGTGGCACGTTTGATTTCATGGATTTGTTGGCGTACTGCACCGGTGCGGCTGCGGTGTTTTGGGCGGCGGTATGGCCCAGCGAGCGCCCTAGCAGAGATAGCCGCCTTGGCCACCTTGCAGCGCCAGCATCGCCCATCTCGTCCGCAGCGCCAGTATCGAAGCAGCGCGCAGACCCACGCCCCAGCCAGCCTTAAGGCCGTTGTAAACCCCTTTTTTTCTTTTTCCATCCTTCCTTCTTCAATCCCATGCTCAAAATTACCTGTCCCTGGTGCGGCCCCCGCGAAGAGAGCGAATTCAGCCACGGTGGCGAGGCCCATATTGCCCGCCCACTCGATACCGACGCGCTCAGCGACGCGCAATGGGGCGATTATTTGTTTATGCGCAAAAACCCCAAAGGCTTGCACCGTGAGCAGTGGTTGCATGCCGCAGGTTGCAGGCGTTGGTTCAACGCCGAGCGCCACACCGTGTCGTATGTGTTCACCAAGTTTTACAAGCCCGGTGAAAATCCTGACGCCCCTACAGCTACGACAGCTACTCCCGCCACCCCTGCAACGTCTACCGGAGCTGCCCAATGAGCAACAGCCGAATTGCCCAACAAGGCCTGCGCTTAGACCGCAGCAAAACCGTTACCTTTGAATTCAATGGCCGCAGTTACAGCGGCTTTGCCGGGGACACGCTGGCCTCTGCGCTGTTGGCCGCAGGCGAGCGCGTGCTCTCGCGTTCGTGGAAATACCACCGCCCGCGTGGCATTTTGACCGCGGGTGTCGAAGAGCCCGCAGGCTTGGCCCAACTCGAAAGCGGTGCCGACACCGTGCCGAACGCCAAGATGCCCGAGGTGGAGCTGTACCAAGGCCTCAAGGCCGAGGCGGTGAACCCTTGGCCCCCTATTTTTTCCCGCTGGCTGAGCGTGAACCGCAATTTTTCAGCCCTGTTCCCCGCCGGTTTTTATTACAAGACCTTCATGTGGCCCGCCAAGGCCTGGATGTTGTACGAGAAGGTGATTCGCAAGGCCGGTGGGCTGGGGGCCGCGCCCACCGAGGTCGATGCGCAAAGGTATGTGCAGCAAAACATCCATTGCGATGTGCTCATCGCAGGCGGTGGCATTGCCGGTCTGGCGGCTGCCTTGGCCGCAGGGCGCAGCGGGGCACGCGTGATTGTGGCCGAACTCAATGCCGTGCTGGGGGGCGCTGCCCACCGCTTGCAAGGCACGGTAGACGGCCAGTCGGCACTGGAATGGGTGCGCGCTGCCGAGGCCGAGTTGGCCACCATGCCCGAGGTCAAAATCATCCGCCGTGGCGTGGTGTTTGGCTACCACGACCACAACTTTTTAACCATCCGCGAATCCCTCACCGACCATTTGCCCCTGCAAGCGCGCAAAGGCTTTCGTGAGCGGCTGTGGCGCGTGCGCGCTGAGCAGGTGATTTTGGCCACCGGTGCCCACGAGCGGCCCATGGTGTTTGGCAATAACGATTTGCCCGGCACCATGCTCTCTAGCGCTTTGGCCGATTACGCGCTGCTCTACGGCGTGCTGGTGGGGCGGCAGGTGGTGCTGCTCACCAACAACGACAGTGCCTATGCCGATGCCTTGGTTTTAAAAACCGCAGGTGCACAGGTCACCGTGGTCGACACCCGGGCGCCCCAGGCGTTGGTGGGTGGTTTAGCGGGTGGTTTGGCCGAGAAGGCGCAGGCCAGCGGCATCGAAGTGCTGCGCGGTTATGTGCCCCTGAGCGCCCAAGGCAGCGCCGTGGTCAAGTCCGTGACGGTGCGCCAGATGGTGGGCGACAAGGCCAGCGGCGCAGAGCGCAGCTTGCCTGCCGATGCCATTGGCATGGCCGGTGGCTGGAACCCCGCAATCCACCTGTACTCCCACTCCGGTGGCAAAGCGCAGTGGAATGCGGCCGCAGTGTGCTTCAAGCCCGGCGTGGCCATGCCCAACCAGTTCACTGTGGGCGCATGCAGCGCAACCTGGACTTTGGCGCAAACCTTGGCGCAAGCCAGTGCGGCAGGCGCGCAGGCGGCCAGCCACGCGGGCTTTGCTGCCCAGGCGCAAAGCTTTCAAGTGGCAGAGCCTGCGCAAGAAGACATTCAGGCCTTTTGGATTGCTGAGACCGGCCAACCCGTATCGCGCCGACTTAAAGCGTTTGTGGACTACCAAAACGACGTGGGTGCCAGCGACATTGAGCTGGCCGTGCGCGAGGGCTTTGAGTCGATTGAGCACATCAAGCGCTACACCGCCATGGGCTTTGGCACTGACCAAGGCAAGCTGGGCAATATCAACGGCATGGCTTTGGCCGCCCGCGCCCGCGCAGTGCCGCTAGAGCAGGTGGGCACCACCACCTTCCGGCCCAACTACATCCCCATCAGTTTTGGCACCTTTGCGGGCTTGGAGCGTGGCGAGCTGTTTGACCCCGTGCGCAAGACCAGCCCGCACGAAAGCCACGTCGCTGCGGGCGCCTTGTTTGAGGACGTGGGCCAATGGAAGCGGCCTTGGTACTTTCCCCAAAATGGCGAAGACATGCACCAAGCGGTGCAGCGCGAGGTGCTGGCCGTGCGCAACAGCGTGGGCATGATGGACGCATCCACGCTGGGCAAAATTGACATCCAAGGCCCCGATGCGGCCAAGCTGCTTAACTGGATGTACACCAACACCTGGACCAAGCTCGAAGTGGGCAAATGCCGCTACGGCCTGATGCTCGATGAAAACGGCATGGTGTTCGATGACGGCGTCACCGCCCGTCTGGGGGAAAACCATTTCCACATGACCACCACCACCGGCGGCGCAGCGCGTGTGCTGGGGTGGATGGAGCGTTGGGTGCAGACCGAATGGCCCGACATGCAGGTGTACATGACCTCGGTGACCGACCAGTGGAGCACTTTTGCCGTGGTGGGCCCCCAAAGCCGCGCCGTGGTGGAGCGGGTGTGCCAAGACATCGATTTGCGCAACGAGGCTTTTCCGTTCATGAGCTGGCGCGCAGGCACCGTGGCCGGGGTGAAGGCCCGCATTATGCGCATCAGCTTCTCGGGCGAGATGTCGTTTGAGGTCAACGTGCCTAGCAACAGCGGCGCGCATGTGTGGCAGGCCTTGGTGCAAGCCGGTGCAGATTTCGGCATCACCCTGTACGGCACCGAAAGCATGCACGTGCTGCGTGCGGAAAAAGGCTACATCATCGTCGGCCAAGACACCGACGGCTCGGTCACCCCCTTCGATTTGGGCATGGGCGCCATGGTGGCCAAAACCAAAGACTTCATCGGTCGACGCTCGCTCACACGCAGCCACACCGCAGGCAGCAACCGCAAACAGCTGGTGGGCCTGATGACGGACGACAGCGCCTTGGTGTTGCCCGAAGGCACCCAACTCACCGAGCTGGCGCAATTGCCCGCCCCGCCTGTGCCCATGATTGGACACGTCACCTCCAGCTACTACAGCCCCACCTTGAAAGCCTCTGTCGCCATGGCGTTGGTGCGCAATGGCCAAGCCCGCATGGGCCAAAAAGTCTATGCCGCCTTGGCCGATGGACGCAGCGTGGCCGCTACGGTATGCAGCCCAGTTTTTTATGATTCAGAAGGAAAACGTCTCCATGCCTGATGTCGTATTCGAAAGTCCCCTCGTGGGCATAAGCCGTTTAGGCAAGCGCGTGCTGGTGGTGGACGGCCAGACCTGCACACTCTCAGAGCTGCCGTTCATCGACATGCTCAACCTGCGTGGCAAGCCCGACCAAGGCACCTTGGTCGCCAGCGTAGCGGCCATCACCGGTCTGGCCCTGCCGTTGCAGGCCAACACCTACAGCGACAACGACCAGCGCCAATGCCTGTGGCTGGGGCCTGATGAGTGGCTGCTGAAATTGCGCGATGGCCAAGGTGCCGACATCGCGGGCGCATTGCGCCACGCCTTGGCGGGGCAACATGCCTCGGTGGTTGAAGTGGGCGATGGCAACACCACCCTCATCCTCCAAGGCCCGGCGGCGGCTGCCCTGTTGTCCAGAGGTTGCCCCATCGACCTGCATGCGCGCAACTTTCCCGCGCAAGCGCTGGCGCAAACGCACATCGCCAAGTCTGGTGCCGTGCTCCTGTGCATCAGCCCTGGCACACACTACGAAATTACGGTGCGCCGCAGCTTTGCGGACTACCTGTTCTCGTGGCTGTGCGAAGCCGGCACGGAATAAACCCCTATGCTGGACCCCGCCTGCTTGCGCTTGGGCATTGACGCGGGTGGCACTTTTACCGATGCGGTGCTGCTCGATGCGCACCACCGCATTGTGGCCACCGCCAAGAGCTTAACCACGCGTTTTGATTTGTCCTTGGGCATTGCCGCCTCACTGGACCAATTGCCTGCCGAATTGCGTGCCCGTGTGGGCTTGGTGTGCCTGTCAACCACCTTGACCACCAACTCCGTCATCGAGGGCAAAGGCGCACACGTCTGCGTGCTCTTGGCGGGCTACGACGCAGCGCAGATTAAAAACAGCGGCTTGGTCGAGCTGCTAGGCAACGAGGCCATCGAGTCGCTCGCCGGTGGGCACGATGCGGGGGGATGCGAAGTGCAGCCCATGGACGAAGCCGCTGCCCGTGCAGCCATTGCCCGCCACGCCCAGCGGGTCTCGGCCTTTGCCATCTCCGCCGGGTTTGCCACGCGCAACCCCGCGCATGAATTACAGCTGCGCGCTTGGGTGCAAGAACTGTGCGACAAACCC
>JBIPME010000079.1:0-7296 GCA_044369275.1 Rhodoferax sp. | reverse complement strand
ATTACCAACAAACGCTCTATCGAGTCCAATGTGCTGGTGGACGATGGCTCGATTGTGGTGCTCGGCGGCTTGCTGCAAGACGAATTCGCGGGCAACAAAGACCGGGTGCCCGGGTTGGCGGACATTCCATTCTTAGGCGCATTGTTTCGCAGCGAAAACCGCAACCGCAAAAAAACCAACCTCATGGTGTTCTTGCGCCCCGTGGTGGTGCGCGATGCCTCGGGCAGCGACGCCCTTTCTGCCGCCCGCTACGACCAAATGCGCTCCTTGCAAAAAGACGCGCAACCCACGCCCAGCAGCGTGATGCCGGTGAACGGCGCGCCGGTGTTTCCTGACGCGCCTGTGAAAGCCAATACGAATGGCAACACCAGCACAGACCCCAGCGCAGATTCCAACGCTGCGGCCCAACCCAAAAGCAAAATCCCTCTCACTCCTTTGGGGCAATAACTGCCATGCGTTACCCCTTGCCCTACGCCTTTGCCCGCAACCAGCAACTGCTGCTCGAAGAAGAGGGCGACCTCCTGACCTTGTACCTGCATGCGCAAACCCCCTTGGGCGGGGTGGGCGAGACCCTGCGCAAATTTCAGACGCACCACGTGGCGCTGCAATCGGCCCATGACTTGCAGCAGCGCATTAGCGCCGCCTACGCCCAGGGCGAGTCCAGCGCCGCCTCGGTGGTCAACGAGGTGCAAAGCGACGCCGACCTCTCGCGCATGATGCAAGAGCTGCCTGCGGTCGAGGACTTGCTAGAAACCGCGGACGATGCCCCCATTATTCGCATGCTCAACGCCTTGCTCACCCAAGCTGCCCGCGATGGGGCCAGCGACATCCACATTGAGCCCTACGAACGCCACAGCAGCGTGCGCTTTCGCGTCGATGGCAGCTTGCGCGAGGTGGTGCAGCCCAACCGGGCCTTGCATGCGGCCTTGATTTCGCGGTTGAAAATCATGGCCCAGCTCGATATTTCGGAAAAACGCCTGCCCCAAGATGGGCGCATTTCCCTGCGCATTGGCACCCGTTCCATGGACGTGCGCGTCAGCACCCTGCCCAGCGCCCATGGCGAGCGGGCGGTGTTGCGCCTCTTGGACAAAAGCCAGAATAAGCTCGAACTCGAAGCCGTGGGCCTGCAAGGCACAGTCTTGGAGCGCCTGCAAGCGCTGATTGGCCAGCCGCACGGCATTATTTTGGTCACCGGGCCTACCGGCTCGGGCAAAACCACCACCTTGTATGCCGCCTTGAGCCGCTTGGATGCCAGCAGCAGCAACATCATGACCGTGGAAGACCCCATTGAATACGAACTCGCCGGGGTCGGGCAAACCCAGGTCAATGCCAAAATCGACCTGACCTTTGCCAAAGCCCTGCGGGCCATTTTGCGGCAAGACCCCGATGTCATCATGATCGGGGAGATTCGCGACTTTGAGACCGCCCAAATCGCCATCCAAGCCTCTCTCACGGGCCACTTGGTGCTCGCCACACTGCACACCAACGACGCCAGCAGCGCTGTGACGCGCCTGATTGACATGGGGGTGGAGCCGTTTTTGCTGAGTTCGAGCTTGCTGGGCGTGCTGGCACAGCGCTTGGTGCGCAAATTTTGCAGCCACTGCGCGGGCAAGGGCTGCGACGAATGCTCCCAAACCGGTTACCAAGGGCGCACCGGAATTTTTGAACTGCTGGTCACCGACGACCACTTGCGCGCACTGATCCACGGCCAAGCCTCGGAGGCTGACATCCGCAGCGCCGCTTTGCAAGGCGGCATGTTGCTGATGCGCGAAGACGGTGCGCGCTTGGTGCAAGCGGGCATTACCTCAGAGCAAGAGCTGCTGCGCGTAACCCGCGATTAAAGGCAGAGTTTGTTCGCTGACGCTATGCAACGCCACCCTTCCCAAGCCCCTTTTACAGCCTCTTCTACCGCGGCTAAAGCGTCTCCAGTTTCGCAGGCAGCTTTGCCCACCGACGCGCTAGCCACGGCCACGTCAGCGCAGCGCTTTTCCGCCATTGACGCCTTGCGTGGCATGGCCATGGTGTGGATGACGGCGTTTCACTTTTGCTTTGACCTGAACTACTTTGGCTACCTGGCGACAGACTTTCACCGCAACCCGTGGTGGCTGGTGCAGCGGGCCTGCATTGTCACGCTCTTTGTTTTTTGCGCGGGCTTAGGCCAGGCCGTTGCCGTGGCCCAAGGCCAAAGCTGGCGTCGTTTTGGCAAGCGCTGGTTGCAGATTGCGGGCTGTGCGCTGCTGGTCAGTGTGGGCTCCTACCAGCTGTATCCGCAGACGTTTATTTACTTTGGCATTCTGCACGGCATGGCGCTGATGCTGCTGGTGGTGCGCTGCACCGCTGCCTGGGGGCGCTGGCTCTGGCCGCTGGGGGCGCTGGCCTTGCTCATGCCCCAGTGGGCCGAGTATGTACACAATTTGGCCCCGGCTTTGGAGGGTTTGAACGCGCCCAGCCTGAATTGGCTGGGCCTGGTGAGCCACAAACCCGTGACCGAAGACTATGCCCCTTTGTTCCCTTGGCTGGGTGTGATGTGGTGGGGCATGGCCAGTGGCCAGTGGGTTTTGCGCCGCTATCCCCATGTTTTGCAACGGGTCTCCTGCGCCATTACCACGGGTGCTTGGGGGCGCTTGGGCAAGCCCTTGGCGCTGCTCGGGGCTTGGTCATTGTGTTACTACATGCTGCACCAGCCCGTTTTGCTGGGCGCACTCGCTTTGTTCTCTTGGCTGCGATAAGGCTTTTGCGATAACACTTTTGCTATCCAATTTGCTATCCAATTTTTGCCATCCAACTTTTGCCCTAACTCCTTTATGCCCGCCTATTCTTTTACCGCTCTGGACGCCCAGGGCCAAACCCGCAAAGGCACTTTAGAGGCGGACAGCGCCAAAGCCGCCCGTGCCCAGTTGCGCAGCCAGTCCCTGATTCCTTTGGCGGTAGACGCTTTGTCGGGCACCGCCAACGCCACCGGCGCGGGGCGCAGCGGCGGGCAAGGTTTGCAAACCCCGTTGTTTACGCCCAAAATTTTCAATGCCAACAGCCTGTCCATCTGGACGCGCCAGGTGGCCGGCTTGGTTAGCTCGGGCTTGCCGCTGGAGCGGGCGTTGAACTCTTTGGCCGAGGAGTCCGACAGCGAACCCCAGCGCAACCTGAATGCGGCCTTGCGTGCCAGCGTGAACGGCGGCGCGCCTTTTGCCAAAGCCTTGGCCCAACACCCCAGAGAGTTTGCCGATATCTACGTGGCCGTGATCGGTGCGGGTGAACAAAGTGGCAACCTGGGCTTGGTTTTGGAGCGCTTGGCGGACGATTTGGAAGAGCGCCAACAACTCAAATCCAAACTGATAGGCGCAGCGCTGTACCCCCTGATTGTGTGCGTGGTGGCCATGGTGATCGTGCTGTTTTTGGTGGGTTACGTGGTGCCGCAAGTGGCCACCGTGTTTGCGGGCAGCAAACACGCGCTGCCCTTTTTAACCGTGGCCATGATGGCCATTAGCGACGTGGTGCGCCATTACGGCTGGCTGGTGCTTTTGGTGCTGCTGGGCGCGGCCAGCGTGCTGTGGCGCATGCTCAAAAACCCCGTTTTCCGTGAACGCTTTGATGCGGCTTGGCTCAAGCTGCCCTTGGTGGGCAAGCTTGCCCGTGGCTACAACGCGGCACGTTTTGCCAGCACCTTGGCCATGCTCAGCGCCGCAGGGGTGCCAATTTTGAAAGCCCTGCAAGCCGCAGCCGAAACCCTGAGCAACCACGCGCTGCGCCGCGACGCCTTAGACGCCTTGGTCTTGGTGCGTGAAGGCGCGCCCTTGGCGGCGGCCTTGGCACAGAAAAAACGCTTTCCCAGCCTGCTGTCTATGTTTGCCCGCTTGGGCGAGCAAACCGGCCAATTGCCGACCATGCTAGAGCGTGTTGCCAAACAACTCAGCACCGAAGTGCAGCGCCGCGCCATGGCACTGGCCACCATTTTGGAGCCCTTGCTGATCGTTGCCATGGGCTTGGTGGTCATGCTCATTGTGCTGGCCGTGCTGATGCCCATTATTGAGCTGAACCAGTGGGTGAAGTAGGTGGGTAGGGGTGAAGTAGGCGGAGCAGTAGGGAGAGAAGTGGGGGCTCCAGTCCCAGCCCCTGAGGCGGGGCGGGGCTGGGTTTGTACTCTGCGTTCTGCGTGTTACGTGTTACGTGTTACGTGTTACGGGGCGCGTGTCAGGGCAAATTGGTGCCTTTTTCGGGGGTTCTGTCGTCGCGTGGGCCCACCTGGCCTAAGCGGGCTTTCAGGGATTGGGGTTGGCCCGTGATCAGGGCTGCGTAGTTGGTGGTGTTAGAGAGCACTTTTTTCACGTAGTCGCGGGTTTCAGAGAAGGGGATGTTTTCCGCCCAAATTGCGCCTTCTAAGGTGGGTGCGCCGGCTTGGCCGCGCCAAGTGCGTGAGCGCCCGGGGCCTGCGTTGTAGGCGGCAGCCGCCAGTGGCATGGAGGCGTTAAAGCTATCGAGCACCAGTTTGAGGTAGCCGGTGCCGATGGCGATGTTGGTGTCGCGGTCGTTGATTTGATGGGGTTGGAAGTCGGTCAAGCCGATTTTTTGGGCAGTCCATTTGGCGGTTGCGGGCATGACTTGCATCAGGCCGGAGGCACCGACATGGGATTTGGCATCCATGATGAAGCGGCTTTCTTGGCGGATCAGGCCGTAGACGTAGGCCGGGTCGATGCCGATTTGTTTGCTGCGCGTGACCACCGCATTTTTGAACGGCATGGGGTAGCGCAGTTCGTTGTCGATGACGGTTTTGGTGCGTTCGCTGGTGTTGATGCAGCGGTCCCACACTTCCATGCGGCAGGCCAAGTCACTGGCGGCCAGCAGGTTGCGGTCGTTCATGCCGCCTGGGGTGTGCAAGTTGGTGGTGTAGTTCCATTCGCGCACGCCTTCGCTGCGCAAGCCCAATTGCATGGCGTACAGCGCCCGCACCAGGCCGGGGTTGAGGCGGGCAGATTCTTTTTCTTCGCTGGTTAACGGGGCGGGGCGCTCGGGCGTGGTGATGCGTTTGCCCAGGTCTTCGAGCGCGAGTTGTTCGTAGAAACCGCGCACGCTGGCAATGCTTTCGAGCAGGGCCAGTGCTTCTTGGCGCTTGGTGGTGGGGCTGGGTTTGGCCAAAAGCGCACGGGCGTACCAGTAGGTCCAAGTGGGTTCGCTGCGCATGTCGTTGGGCATGGCGCTGACAATGTCTTGCACCGTATTCCACTGGCCCGCACGCAAAGCCGCACGCGCAGCCCAGGCCAAGTGGTCTTTGTGCATCAGCGTCCATTCGCCTTTGGCAAAGTAGGCCAGGGCGTCGTTAGAGAGTTTTTGGGCGGCACGTTTGCCAATCACGCCCCAAATCCAGCTGCGCTCTTCTGCGTTCAATTGGGCACGCCAGCGCAATTTCTCGACCTCTTGGGCCGCCTCGGTAGGTTCCAAGTAGGCCAAACGGATCAGCGCCAGCGACACCAGTTCGCGGGTTTGGGGGCGCAAAGCGGTGAGTTTGTCGTTGAGGTATTTGGCCGGGTTGAGGTAGATGGTGTTGACCGTTTTCACCCATTCGTCGTTGAGCAAGCCTACGGCCTGCGTGGCGGTGCGCAGTTTGTCATTTTCCATGCCCAAACGCGCGCGCAGCCAAGCGGTGTGCGCGGGCATGGTTTTGCTTTGCAGCAGCACTTGTGCGGCACTGGCACAGCCGTCGTCGCTGTCTTTGAGCGAGAGCCAGTTTTCGGTAACGGCTGCGCTGACGTTGGCTTTTTGGTAGAGGTGCTGCGCCAGCCAGGCGTAGCATTGCAGCGATTTGTCGTCGCCCATGCGGTATTTGGGGTATTCGCGTTGGAAGCTGGCCCAGTCGCGGTTGCGCCCTAGCAGCAGCAGCCACTCGGAGCGCAGCTTGTCTTCTTGGTAGCTGCCGCTGTAGCGGTCGAGGTAGTTTTGGATTTCGTCGGGCCGGGCATCATCGAGTCGGCTCGATAGCTCCCAGTAGGCACCCCAAGGTTCTAGCACGGAGCCGCGAACTTTGGGCAGCGTGGCGCTTAAAAGCTTGCGGTCGCGGGCTTTGTAGGCTTGCGCCATGTCGATAATGCTGTCATCGGCATACCGATTGTCCCGCTCGGCGGCTTGGGATTGCGCGGAAAATGGAATAAGCGTCGTGCTAGCACTCACGCAAAATACGAGTATTGGTGTCAAAATGGCTGAAATTTGCATAGCAGGATTATGGACAACTTCATCGACCCTAAAACCTTAGAAAAAAAAGCCCTTCGTAAATCGCTGATTGCGCTGCGCAATGGCTTAGCCGACAGGCAAGAGCGCGCCCAGCAGCTGCAGCAGGTGATGCGTATTTGGTTGTTAGCGCGCAACGACAGTGTGATTGGTGCGTACTGGCCGATCAAAGGGGAGTTTGATCCTCTGCCTGCCTTGCACCGCTGGAAAGAAGACGGCGAACTCATTGAGCAGCCCCAGCGCAGGCGCATTGGCCTGCCGGTGGTCAACAAGGTGGACAAGACCATGACGTTTCACCTGTGGTACCCCGGCTGCCCCATGGAGGAAGACGCTTACGGCATCCCCAAGCCCAAAGACACCGAAATCATTACCCCCACCTTGCTCCTGACGCCCTGCGTGGGATACGGCCCCGGGGGCTATCGACTGGGCTATGGCGGCGGCTTTTACGACCGCATGCTCTCTAGCCTGTCGCCCAAGCCGCACTGCGTGGGCTTGGGGTATGGCGTGGGGTTTATTCCTGATTTTCAGGCCGAGCCGCACGATGTTCCCTTGGATGCGATTTTGAATGAGTACGGTGTGGTTTGGCCGGTTTGAATCGGCCTGCGGCTGGGTTGCATGGCCGTGTTGTGCCGCACCTTGGCGTAGCTTGGCGTGGCGTTGCACCGCTCTTTAGCACTGTGTATTGAGGCCCCATTGGCCCATGGGCCTAATGGGACCAATGCTCTGAATCTGGCCAATGTGTCCAATGTGGCCAATGTGGCCAATGCTGCCATTTATCTTTTTATTTTTCCATGACCCTAGCTTCTTCCCCTTCATCTTCATTTTTGGCACCTGCGCAGCCGCTTGAAATTGTCATCATGGCCGCTGGCAAAGGCACCCGCATGCGCAGCAGCCTGCCCAAAGTGCTGCACCCTCTGGCTGGGCGCGCACTCTTGCAGCATGTGCTCGATACTGCGGCCCAATTGCAAGCCCGCAAGGCGGTGGTGGTCACCGGGCATGCGGCGGCCCAAGTGCAGGCCTATTGCGAGGCCCAGGCCGACCCAGAAAACGCCCGCCTGGCCATGCAGTTTGTGCTGCAAG
>JBIPME010000078.1:0-7325 GCA_044369275.1 Rhodoferax sp. | reverse complement strand
GCCATCAATCACAGAAATGATGTCAAAAATTTTGCGCGAGGACTCGTTGATGTCGCGCATGGTCTCGACCACACGGCCCACGACCTCCCCGCCCTGCAAGGCCACGTTGGAGGCATTGCTGGCCAAGCGGTTGGCTTGGTTGGCGGCCTCAGCGTTCTGGCTCACGGTGCCTCCGAGTTCGGACATTGAGGAGCTGGTCTGTTGAATAGCGGCTGCTTGTCGTTCGGTGCGCGCCGAAAGGTCATTGTTACCTTGGGCAATTTCGGCACTGGCCGTGGCCACGGATTCTGAGCCTTGGCGCACGGCGAAGACGACTTTGACCAAACTGGCTTGCATGGCATTGAGGGCCTGCATGAACTGGCCAACTTCATCGCGGCCTTTGTAGCGCACTTTGGCCATCAAGTTGCCAGCAGCGACCGCATTCAACAATTCGACCCCCTCCTTCAAGGGCTTCACAATACTGGTAGTGATGGCAAAGCCCATCACGAGGCAAGCCATCACCGCAATCGCCAGCTCCAGCGCCATGGTCTGGCGGGTACGGGATGCCGCGTGGCTAGCCGCTTGGTTTGCGTCTGCGCCGATTTGGACGTTGAGCTCAACAACCGCAGTCAAAGTGTTATCAATCTCTTGGAACAAATTGCTCGTCTCCCCGATGGTCAAGGCGGAGGCTTCCGCATCTTTACCCGCCACCGCAAGCTTGATTACCTTGTCAACCGAGGCCATGTAAGCCGGCCACTTGCTTTCTATCTTGGCAATGAGTTCTTCTTCCGCAGGCGTTAGCTTGGTCGCCTTGTACTTATCCCACAACCGGTTGTATTCCACGTAAAAGTTTTGCATCTTGGCTTGGGACTGCTTTATGGCGTCGGACTCTGTTTCCGTAATCAAACGCAACAACTCTCGGTCCACGTAAATGGCTTGCATATTGGCGTTGGAAATGTCTTTCACCGGCATAAACTGGTTGGTATACATGTCATCCGTCATAGATGCCATATGCCCTATGGTCGAGAAGCCAAGACCGCCAATAAAAATCGTAAGCAGCGCGGATATAGCAAAGCCCGCCAACAGACGCGCACGAATCGTCAAATTTTGAAGAAATCCCACAATACCTCCCCTTTGCCGCGTTTAATTTAAACCATTTTTTCAGTTTATACCCATATATGCCAGAAGTAAAAACAAACTCAGCCACACAAACAACACCTTAATAAGCGTTGCCAAAAAGCAAAAACTCAGCCTACATGCCAAGTCTTTTGCACTTCACCGGCCGCATCCACGCTTTCCAGTGTGACGCCAAAGCCCCAAAGCTGGGCGGCGTGTTTAAGAACTTCATGGGCTTCGTCGGCCAAGGGGCGGTCGCGGTAGCGGGTGTGGCGCAGGGTTAAGGTGCGGTCGCCGCGGCGGTTGACGTTCCAGACTTGGATGTTGGGCTCCCGCGTGCCGAGGTCGTATTGCTGCGATATGGCGCTGCGCAGAGCGCGGTAGCCGGTCTCGTCGTGGATGGCGTTGATCTCAAGCTCGTGCTCACGCGCATCGTCGTGCACGCTAAACAGGCGCAAGTCGCGCATCAGCTTGGGGCTTAAGAATTGGCCCACAAAGCTTTCGTCTTTGTAATTGCGCATGGCATGGTCCAGCGTCTCTAGCCAGGGGGTGCCCACCAGTTCGGGGAACCAAGCGCGGTCTTCGTCGGTGGGCTGCTCGCAGATGCGCCGGATGTCGGTGTACATGGCAAAACCTAAAGCGTAGGGGTTGATGCCGCTGTAGGCGCGGTGGCCAACGGGGGGTTGGTAGATGACGTTGGCGTGGGAGCTGATCCATTCGAGCATGGTGCCGTCGCTCAGGTGCCCTTCGTCGTACAGGGTGTGGAGCAGGCGGTGGTGCCAGAAGGTGGCCCAGCCTTCGTTCATGACCTGGGTTTGGCGCTGGGGGTAAAAGTATTGGGCAACTTTGCGCACGATGCGCACCAACTCGCGCTGCCAAGGCTCGAGCAAAGGGGCATTTTTTTCGATGAAGTAGAGAATGTTTTCCTGCGGCTCCGCCGGGAAACGGGCGTTTTCTTCTTCGGCTCTGGGGTCTTTTTCGGTTTTTTGGGGAATGGTGCGCCAGAGTTCGTTGACTTGCTGCTGGGCGTAGGCTTCGCGCTGCGTGCGCTGAATGCGCTCTTGGGCAAGGCTGCGCTTGGCGGGGCGGCGGTAGCGGTCTACGCCGTGGTTGGCCAGGGCGTGGCAGGCGTCGAGAAAGGTTTCTACGGCGTCCAGGCCGTGGCGCTCTTCGCATTCGGCCACGTAGTGGCGGGCGTAAACCAGGTAATCAATGATGCTGGCGGCATCGGTCCACATGCGAAAGAGGTAGTTGCCTTTGAAGAAGCTGTTGTGGCCGTAGGCAGCGTGGGCAATGACCAGTGCCTGCATGGCGGTGGTGTTTTCCTCCATCAGGTAGCTGATGCAGGGGTTGGAGTTGATCACGATTTCATAGGCCAGCCCCATGTTGCCGCGCCGGTAGCGTTTTTCGGTGGCAATGAATTCTTTGCCGTAGCTCCAGTGGCGGTAGTGGATGGGCATGCCCACGCTGGCGTAGGCGTCCATCATTTGTTCGGCGGTGATGATTTCCAGCTGGTTGGGGTAGGTGTCTAGGCCGTAGCGCTGCGCCGTGTCGCGGATGACGCTGTGGTAGCGCTCCACCAGCTCAAAGGTCCAGTCGCTTTGGCTGGGCAGGGGGGCGCTTGCGCGTGGGCCGCTTTGGTAGCTGCGCGGCGGCTTGGGGGTGGTCATACGGATGCACCTTCTTTCTTAAAAAGGTCGCGAAACACGGGGTAAATCTGCGTCGGGTCGCAGGCTTTGCGCATGGCAAAGTTGTCGTGTGTCTCGGCCACCTGGGCGTAGGTGTCCCACAGGGTTTGCTCATAGTCAACCACTTGCACGTAGGCGAAGTAGCGGCACACCGGCAGCAAGGCGTTGGCCAAAATGTCGCCACAGCGCGGGCTGTCGCTGCCGTAGTTGTCGCCATCGCTGGCTTGGGCGGCGTAGATGTTCCACTGGCTGGGGTCGTAGCGTTGGGACTGGATTTTTTGCATCAGCTCCAAGGCGCTGCTCACCACGGTGCCGCCGCTTTCGGTGGCGTGGAAGAAGTCATGCTCGTCCACCTCCTGCGCCTGGGTGTGGTGGCGGATGAACACCAGCTCGATTTTTTCGTAGTGCCGCGTGAGGAACAGGTAGAGGATGATGAAAAAGCGTTTGGCCAAATCTTTGCGCGCTTCGTCCATGGAGCCAGAGACATCCATGAGGCAGAACATAACGGCCTGGCTGCTGGGCTCAGGCACCTGAACACGGCCGCGAAAGCGCAAATCCAGCGGGTCCAAAAACGGAATGCTTTTAAGGCGTTGCTCCAGCGCGGCAATGTCCGTGCGCAGCTGGCGCATGCGCTGCGACCGCGCTGCACCGTCCTCTGGCAACAACCCCGCCAACGTAGCAACATCTAGCACGCCAGCCTCTGCCGGGGCTGGGAGCGCAGACTGGGCCTCGCGCTGGGCCTGCTCACAGGCTGCCAACTCGGCGCGCAATGCCTTGAGCGCACGCAAGCTGGGCGCACCCAGCGCAAGCCTGCGCCCCAGTGCGCCGCGCATGGAGCGCACGATGTGCAAGTTGGCAGGCGTGCCGTCGCGGGTGTAGCCTGCGCGGTGGGTTTTGTGTTTGGGGGTCTCGCCGATGTGCGAACGCAGCAAGCGCGGCAGCTCCAAGTCTTCAAAAAAGACTTGCATGAACTCCTCTTTGCTCAGGGTGAACACAAAGTCGTCCTCGCCCTCGCCGCTGTCACTGGCTTGGTCCCCGCGTGCACCGCCACCGCCTTGCGGGCGCTGGATACGGTCGCCGCGCAGGTAGTCGGTGTTGCCCGGGTGCACGGTGTCGCGCACACCGCCCTTGCCGTGGTGAAAAATGGGCTCGCGCATGTCCTTTTTGGGAATGCGAATGTCCTCGGGCTGCTCCATATCGCGAATGCCGCGCTCGGACACGGCACCGCGCACGGCATCGCGGATTTGCGTTTTGTAGCGCCGCAAAAAACGCTCGCGGTTGCCGATGGACTTATTCTTACCCGCCAGTCGTCGGTCAATAATTTGCAAGGTCATGCATACCTCTCAGAATAGAAAGCCCCCGATTCAAAATAACCCCGCACACAGCCACCGGCGCATACGGTGTGAGCCCCGGTCGCTTTAGGCACTTAGGCACTTAGGCCCTTTAAGCCCTTTAAGCCCTTTAGACCCTTTAAGCGCTCTTGCGCACCCGCAAATACCACTCACACAGCAGCCGCACCTGTTTAGAGGTGTAACCCTTGTCCACCATGCGGGTAACAAAGTCCTCGTGCTTCTTAGCCTCGTCTGCGCTGGCTTTGGCGTTAAAGCTGATGACCGGCAGCAGCTCTTCGGTGTTGGAGAACATTTTTTTCTCAATCACCACGCGCAGCTTTTCGTAGCTGGTCCAAGCGGGGTTGTTGCCTTGGTTGTTGGCACGCGCACGCAGCACAAAGTTGACGATTTCGTTGCGAAAATCTTTGGGGTTGGCAATGCCTGCGGGCTTTTCGATTTTCTCCAGCTCCGCGTTGAGGGCGGCACGGTCAAAGACCTCGCCGGTGTCGCTGTCGCGGTATTCGTTGTCCTGAATCCAGTAGTCCGCATAGGTCACGTAGCGGTCAAAAATGTTTTGCCCGTATTCGCTGTAGCTCTCCAGGTAGGCGGTTTGCACCTCTTTGCCAATGAATTCGGCATAGCGCGGGGCCAGGTGCTCTTTGATGTAGCCCAGGTACTTTTGCTCCAAATCGCTGGGGAACTGTTCGCGTTCAATTTGCTGCTCCAACACATACATCAGGTGGACCGGGTTGGCCGCCACTTCGGTGCTGTCAAAGTTGAAGACTTTGGACAAAATTTTGAAGGCAAACCGCGTAGAGATGCCACCCATGCCCTCGTCCACGCCGGCGTAGTCGCGGTACTCTTGGTAGCTTTTGGCGCGGGGGTCGGTGTCCTTCAAACTCTCGCCATCGTAGACCTGCATTTTGCTGTAGAGGCTGGAGTTTTCGGGCTCTTTGAGGCGGGTCAAAATCGCAAACTGGCTCATCATTTTCAGCGTTCCAGGGGCGCATTTGGCTTCGCCCAAAGAGGAGTCCCGGATGAGTTTTTCGTAAATCTTGCACTCTTCTGAAACACGCAGGCTGTAAGGCACTTTAACGATGTAAATGCGGTCCAAAAACGCCTCGTTGTTCTTGTTGTTGCGAAACGCCTTCCACTCGCTCTCGTTGCTGTGGGCCAGCACCATGCCATCAAACGGTATGGCGCCAAAGCCCTCGGTGCCTTTGAAGTTGCCCTCCTGCGTGGCCGTGAGCAAGGGGTGCAGCACCTTGATCGGGGCTTTGAACATCTCCACAAACTCCAGCAAACCTTGGTTGGACAAGCACAGCCCGCCGGAGTAGCTGTAGGCGTCGGGGTCGTCCTGCGCAAAGCTCTCCAGCTTGCGAATGTCCACCTTGCCCACCAGAGCGGAGATGTCTTGGTTGTTCTCGTCGCCCGGCTCGGTTTTGGCGATGCCAATTTGCTTCAGGATGTTGGGGTAGCGTTTGACGACGCGAAATTGGCGGATATCGCCCCCAAACTCTTCAAGCCGCTTCACAGCCCAAGGCGACAAAATGCGTTGCAGGTAGCGCTTGGGGATGCCAAAGTTTTGCGCCAACAACGCCCCGTCCTCGGCGGGGTCAAACAGGCCCAAGGGAGACTCGTTCACCGGCGAGCCTTTGAGCGCATAAAAAGGCACTTGCTGCATCAGGTGCTTGAGTTTTTCTGCAATCGAACTTTTGCCACCGCCCACGGGGCCTAGCAAATACAAAATCTGCTTGCGCTCCTCCAGCCCTTGGGCGGCGTGGCGAAAATAGCTCACCACCTGCTCAATGGCCTCTTCCATGCCGTAAAACTCAGAAAAAGCGGGGTAGATTTTGATGATTTTGTTGGAAAACAAACGCGACAGGCGCGGGTCGTGCCGGGTGTCTACCATCTGCGCCTCGCCAATGGCGCTGAGCATGCGCTCGGCCGCAGTGGCGTAGGCCATGGGGTTGCGCTTGCATTCGGCCAGGTACGCATCGATGCTGAGCTCTTCCTCTTTTTGGCGTGCGTAGCGCGCAGCGTAGTTGGCAATGGCATCGGTATTCTTGTCCATAACTATCCCCCAGGTTGCTGTTAAAGATATTAAACACCACAGTAGCGGATTTTGACTGCATTTTCATAAGTTGCACCGAAGCTGCGGGCTCACGACACCATTGTGAACTTTTCTGCGGGTTTGATAAGAAAATAAAAAGGCGAAGCCCCCCTCTCATTAGGGCTATGTTTGTTAAGCCACACAAGTGCGGTTTGTTAGGCGCACAAGTGCGCTTGGTTGCGGCCGCCGTGGGCGCAGTGGGTGCGCCAGACATGCAGGCTATAAACTTGTCCACCCCAGCCCTCCATTGCGACCCTCACGAAATCCACCATGCGCATCCTCCACACCTCCGACTGGCACCTTGGCCAGCACTTCATGGGCAAAAGCCGCCAAGCAGAGCACCAAGCGCTGATCGACTGGCTGCTGGTGCAGGTCGATGCGCACGCTGTAGACGCAGTGTTGATCACGGGCGATATTTTTGATACCGGCTCGCCCCCCAGCTATGCCCGCGAGCAGTACAGCAACTTGATTGCGCGGCTGCACCGCGCTGGGGTTGCCCTGCTGCTGCTAGCGGGCAACCACGACTCGGTGGCCACCTTGGGCGAAAGCCGGGCGCTTTTGGCGGTGTTGGGCACCACCGTGGTGGCGCAAGTGGGCGCCCCCGCCGACCACTTGGTGGAACTGCCTGCGCGCAATGGCGAGGTGGGTTGCATCGTCTGCGCCGTGCCATTCATCCGCCCGCGCGACGTGCTGCAAAGCCAGCCCGGGCAAAGTGCGCAGGACAAACAGCTGTCCATGCAAACCGCCATCCAAGCCTATTACCAAAGCGTGTACGAGGCAGGCCTGGCGCGCCAAGCGGCGCTGCAACAGACCTTGGGGCGCTGCGTGCCGCTGATTGCCACCGGGCACCTCACCACCGTGGGGGCCAGTAGCAACGAATCGGTCCGTGAAATTTATGTGGGGTCGCTCGAAGCCTTCCCCACCGCCGCGTTTCCGCCAGTGGCCTACATCGCGCTGGGGCATATTCACAAACCGCAAAAAGTCGGTGGACTGGCGCACATCCGCTACTGCGGCTCGCCCATTGCCCTGGGCTTTGACGAAGCCAAGCAGCAAAAAGAAATGCTCTTGGTCGAGCTCGCTGCCACGGGTTTGCTGGGC
>JBIPME010000077.1:0-7467 GCA_044369275.1 Rhodoferax sp. | reverse complement strand
GACCCCATTCACCGAGCCCACGCACAACACCGCGCACCAGCTGCTGTACATCAGCGATGCGACCGAGCTGCATGCGTTGCAAACCCAGCGCGACAAAACCTTGCGCTTTCTGGGACACGATTTGCGCAGCCCCAGTGCCTCCATCATTTCACTGTTGCGCAGCCATGCGCTCACGCACCCGCAAGACCCCGTACACCCCAAGACATCTCAGATTGAACAATATGCGCAGGCGCAACTCGACATGGGGCAAGAATTTGCTGTGCGAATGCTTGCCAAAGTGGGGCCCTATAAATTCAAAGAGGAATTTTTGGAAACCCTGCTCAACGATGCCATTGAGAAAATACAAGCATCCAAGCATTACAAAAACCAAAGTCTGCAAGAGCCACTGCAAAGCGAAAACATCTTCATCCGGGTTGACAGCCGTTTGTTTTTATGGGCGCTCGACCAACTGCTAGAAAAAGCCATAGCAGAAACACCTGAAAACGCTGTAATCGACATCCAATACGAAACCAGCCTGTTACAAGACAGCGCAGCCAAGCAAGTCTGCATACATATTGCTTACACCGCTGCGCAAGCCGTGCCGCTGCAAAAGCCAATCACCACAGACCTGCAGCTTCTCGACAGCATTATTGAAAAACACCAAGGAAGCATGCAAGCACAGCAGACGGATTCGCGTGTCGACCTGCGCATCTGCCTTCCTTGCCTCGTGCACTGACCATCCGACTGACCGCCTTCTTGCCTGCCTCACAAAAAGGCGGACGCTCAAAACCTACCGTTGCTAACGGGTTTTAGAAGTTCAGCGTGCGCTTGTCCACCGCCAAAGCGGCCTCTTTCGTGGCCTCAGACAGTGAAGGATGTGCGTGGCAGATGCGTGCAATGTCTTCGGCAGACGCCTTGAACTCCATCGCCACCACGGCCTCAGAGATCAACTCGGAAACCTGAGGTCCCACCATGTGTACGCCCAAAATTTCGTCCGTCTTGGCATCGGCCAAGAACTTCACCATGCCGGTGGTATCACCCAAAGCGCGTGCACGGCCATTCGCGAGGAACGGGAAAGTGCCCGCTTTGTAGGCCACGCCATCGGCTTTGAGCTGTTGTTCGGTGCGGCCCACCCAAGCGATTTCGGGGCTGGTGTAGATAACCCAAGGAACGGTGTTGAAGTTCACATGTCCGTGCTGGCCCGCAATGCGCTCGGCCACGGCAACGCCCTCTTCTTCGGCTTTGTGGGCGAGCATAGGGCCACGCACCACATCGCCCACTGCCCAGACGCCGGGGAGGTTGGTTTTGCAATCGCCGTCCACCACAATGGCACCGCGCTCGTCGAGTTGCAGTCCAATCGCTTGCGAATTCAAACCGATGGTGTTGGGCACACGGCCGATAGAGACGATGAGCTTGTCGGCATCCAACACCACGGCTTCGCCTTTGGCATTGGTGTAGTTGACGGTAACGCCCTTCTTGCCATTGGCGATGTCGCCGACTTTCACGCCGAGTTCAATCTTCAAGCCTTGCTTGTCAAATGCCTTCTTGGCTTCTTTGGCGATTTGCTCGTCCACAGCGCCTAGGAAAGTCGGCAGACCTTCGAGGATGGTCACGTCAGCGCCCAGACGACGCCACACAGAACCCATTTCCAAGCCGATCACGCCCGAACCAATCAAGGCCAGTTTCTTAGGCACGGCACCCAAGCGCAACGCGCCATCGTTGGACAACACGTTGACTTCATCAAACGGTGTGCCTGGCAAGGCACGGGCGTTGGAGCCAGTGGCGATGATGACTTGCTTGGCGGTAACGGCCTCCTCGGTCTTGCCCGCCACGTTGATGGTGTAACCGCCTTCGGCCTTGTCCGCAAAGCTGCCTCGACCGTGGAAGAACGTGACCTTGTTTTTCTTGAACAGGTACAAAATGCCATCGTTGTTTTGCTTCACAACGCTGTCCTTGCGGGCAATCATCTTGGCCACATCCATCTTCACGTCTTTGGCCGTGATGCCGTGCTCTGCAAAGTGGTGGTTCGCATGGTCAAAGTGTTCGCTGGACTGCAGCAAAGCCTTGGACGGGATGCAACCCACGTTGGTGCAGGTGCCGCCGGGTGCTGGGCCACCGGCTGCGTTTTTCCATTCGTCGATACAAGCGACTTGGAAACCGAGTTGGGCAGCGCGAATGGCTGCGATGTAGCCACCGGGGCCACCGCCGATGACGACGACGTCGAATTGTTTACTCATCTGTATTCCTTATTGCACTGCGCTCAGTGCGCCATTTTGAGAGTGATGACGCCGCCCACGATCAAAGCGACGCCAGTAAACCGGGCAATCGATGCAGCGTCACCGAAAAAAATCACACCTATCAAAAAAGTCCCTGCACCGCCGATACCCGTCCAAACCGCGTAAGCAGTGCCGATTGGAATTTCTTTTTGGGCCAACCAAAGCAAGTAACCGCTGAGTGCCATTGAAATGATCGCCAGCACTATGCCAACGGTACGGTACGCCGGTTGCTGAGACAACTTGAAGCCCAAGGGCCAACCTATCTCCAACAAACCAGCGAGCAGCAGGTAAAACCAGGACACGTAAAACTCAGATGTCGAACAACAGACGCGCTGGGTCTTCCAGCGCTTCTTTCATCGCCACCAAGCCCAAGACAGCTTCCCGGCCGTCAATGATGCGGTGGTCGTAGGACATGGCGAAGTAGTTCATGGGGCGAACCACGACCTGGCCGTTTTCCACCATGGCGCGGTCTTTGGTGGCGTGCACGCCCAAAATCGCAGACTGCGGCGGGTTGATGATGGGGGTGGACATCATGGAGCCGAAGGTGCCGCCGTTGGAGATGGAGAAGGTGCCGCCGGTCATCTCTTCGATGCCCAATTTACCGTCACGCGCTTTCACGCCGTATTCAGCAATTTTTTTCTCAATGTCGGCAAAGCCCATCTGGTCGGCGTTGCGCAAAATCGGCACCACCAGGCCGCGTGGCGAGCCCACGGCGATACCGATGTCGAAGTAGCCGTGGTAGACGATGTCGTTGCCGTCCACCGATGCGTTGAGCACAGGGAATTTCTTCAAGGCGTGCACTGCGGCTTTGACGAAGAAGCTCATGAAGCCGAGCTTGACGCCGTGCTCCTTCTCGAAACGCTCTTGCATACGCTTGCGCATGTCCATGACGGGTGCCATGTTGATTTCGTTGAAGGTGGTCAAAATGGCATTGGTCGATTGCGATTGCAACAAACGCTCGGCCACCCGCGCACGCAAACGGGTCATAGGCACGCGTTGCTCGGGGCGCTCCCCCAAGTTCAGCGCAGGTGCGGCCACTTGCGGCAGCGATTTGGTGGGGGCGCCGGTTGGAATCACCGCCGCAGTGGACTGTACGCCTGCCTGCACTGCGGCGAGTACGTCGCCTTTGGTAACGCGGCCGTCTTTACCAGTGCCAGGCACAGAACCCGCCGCCAAGCTGTTGTCCGCCATCAGCTTGGCCGCAGCGGGCATGGCCACGCCAGCTTTGCTGGTAGATGCGGGACCCGCAGCGGGCGCTACGGAAACGGATGCTGTGGCAGAAGCCGTTGCACCAGCGGGTGCAGATGCAGGAGCCGTAGCGCCTACTTTGCCATCGGTGTCGATCTTGGCAATGAGCTGCTCCGCCAAAACGGTGGCGCCGTCGGCGACCACAATTTCCAGCAACACACCGGCTGCGGGTGCGGGCACTTCCAACACCACTTTGTCCGTTTCAACTTCAATCAAAATTTCGTCTATGGCGATGGCATCGCCCACTTTTTTCTTCCACTGCAACATGGTGGCCTCGGCCACAGATTCAGACAGCTGGGGAACTTTGACTTCAACGATTGGCATAATTATTTTTCCTTGTTTATTTGGTTAAAACAAAGCCTTTGAGCTTTGAAAATGCGCCTTCAACCAATGCTTTTTGCTGTTCTTGGTGCAGGTGCGAGTAGCCAACTGCGGGCGACGCGGAGGCCGCACGTCCGGAGTAGCCTAGGCGTTGGCCTTCGAGCATGTTTTCATGCAAATAGTGTTGCACAAAGAACCAGGCCCCTTGGTTTTGAGGCTCGTCTTGGCACCAAACTACTTCGCTGACATTGGGGTATTTTTTCAGCTCGTTGGCAAAGGCTTTGTGCGGAAAGGGGTAAAGCTGCTCCACACGGATGATGGCCGCATCTTCTCTGCCCAATTCGGTGCGTTTTTTAACCAAGTCGTAATAGACTTTGCCGGAGCAAGCGATCAAACGTTTGACCTTCTCGGCCTTGACTTCGGCTTGCTCAGGAATAACCGTCTGGAAACTGCCTTTGGTGAACTCTGACAACGGAGACGTGGCATCTTTGTTGCGCAACAAAGATTTGGGCGTCATGATGATCAGCGGCTTGCGCAAATTGCGCACCATTTGGCGACGTAGCAGGTGGAATATCTGGCTCGCAGTCGTTGGTTGGCAAACCTGCATGTTGGTGTCGGCACTCAGCTGCATAAAGCGCTCTAGGCGTGCAGAGCTGTGCTCTGGCCCTTGCCCTTCGTAGCCGTGTGGCAGCATCAAAGCGATGCCATTGACACGGCCCCACTTGACTTCGCCCGAGGCGATGAATTGGTCAATCACGACCTGGGCGCCATTGACAAAGTCGCCAAACTGGGCCTCCCAAATGACCAAGGTGTTGGGGTCATTGGACGCGTAGCCATATTCAAAAGCCAACACCGCTTCTTCGGACAAGATGGAGTCAATCACCACGAAAGGTGCTTGGCCTTCGGCTACGTTTTGCAAGGGCGTGTAAGTGCCTTCATCGTATTTTTCCCGGCTTTGGTCATGGATCACGGCATGGCGGTGGGTAAAGGTGCCGCGTCCGCAGTCTTCACCACTCAAGCGCACAGGGTAACCACTGGCCACCAAGGATGCGAACGCCATGTGCTCGCCCATGCCCCAGTCCACAGGAATGTCGCCACGTCCCATGGCTGCGCGGTCGTCATACACTTTTTTAACCAACTGGTGGGGTGTGACCGAGGCGGGGATGGTCGTCAACTTTTCAGCCAAGCGCTTCCACTCGGCCAAGGGGATTGCCGTATCCCCTGCGTCGGTCCATTTTTTACCCAAGTACGGGGACCAGTCCACCGCGTATTTGCTTTTGAAGTTGGTCAGTACCGGGTCCACCGTGTGTTTACCAGCGTCCATGGCTGCGCGGTAGGCTTTGACCATGTCATCACCCAAGCTATCGCCAAAACCTTGGGTCGCTAACTTGTCGGCATAGAGTCTGCGGGTACCAGGATGTTGGGCAATTTTTTTGTACATCAGCGGCTGGGTCAGCGAGGGGGTGTCTTGCTCGTTGTGCCCGAGTTTGCGGAAACAAATAATGTCGACCACCACATCTTTGCGAAACTCCATACGGAATTCCAATGCAAATTGAATCGCCAAGACCACCGCCTCAGGGTCGTCACCATTGACGTGCAGTACGGGTGACTCGATCATTTTCACGATGTCAGAGCAATACAGCGTAGAGCGGCTGTCACGCGGGTCGCTGGTGGTAAAACCAATTTGGTTGTTAATCACAATGTGCACCGTACCGCCCGTGGAGTAACCACGGGTTTCGGCCAAGGCCAAGGTTTCCATCACAACGCCTTGTCCGGCGAAAGCGGCATCACCGTGCACTAAAACGGGCAGCACCTGCTTGCCGTGGGGGTCCGCACGGCGGTCCATACGGGCTCGCACAGAGCCCTCTACTACGGGGTTCACGATTTCCAAGTGCGAGGGGTTGAACGCCAAGGTCAGGTGCACAGGGCCGCCTGGCGTGGACACGTCAGAGCTAAAGCCTTGGTGGTATTTAACGTCGCCGCTGGTCAGCTCTTCTGGGGCGGTGTGGTCAAACTCTGCAAACAAGTCCGCAGGCATTTTGCCCAAGGAGTTGACCAAGACGTTAAGGCGGCCGCGGTGGGCCATGCCAATCACAATTTCTTGCACGCCCTTTGCACCAGCTTGCTGGATCAACTCATCCATGGCGGCAATGAAGCTTTCCCCGCCTTCGAGGGAGAATCTTTTTTGCCCCACGTATTTGGTGTGCAGGAACCGCTCCAGGCCTTCTGCCGCAGTCAATCGGTCCAATATATGCTTCTTCTTTTCAGGAGAAAAACTCGGCTTGCTGCGGATGCTTTCTAGCCTTTGCTGCCACCAGCGTTTTTGATTTTGGTCGGTGGCGTACATGTATTCGGCGCCGATGGTGCTGCAATAGGTTTCGCGCAAAGCGTTCATCAACTCGCGCAAACTCATCGACTCTTTGCCAAAGAATGTATTGCTGGTGTTGTAGACCGTTTCTTGGTCTGCGTCATTGAATTCGTAAAAAGACAAATCCAGTTCAGGGATTTTTTCGCGCTCAGTGCGTTTGAGCGGGTCCAAATCGGCCCAGCGTGCACCTACGTTGCGGTAGGCTGCGATCAGCTGCTGCACCGAAGTGCGCTTGCGCCCCATCTCAGAATCGGCCCCTGTTGCCATGACCGTTTTATTGCCGCCTTTTTTGGCGCGCTCAGCGAAGGCATTGATCACCGGCTGGTGGGCCACATCTTTGGCACTGCTGCCGTCCACTGCGGGGACATGCTGCAAAGCGTCAAAGTAGTCGCGCCAAGTATCGGGAACGCTGCTAGGATTTGCCAAGTAGTTTTCGTACATTTCCTCAACGTACGGGGCATTTCCACCGAATAAGTGGGTATTGTGTTGGTATGTTTGGTATACCGATGTTGTCTGAATCATCCCTTTGGATGCTATATCACTCATATTACGCTGACCTCCGTTTCCCTGAAGGAAACATAAGCTGGTTAAAGCTGGTTAATTAACCTTCCGCGACACGGCTGAACCGATTGGCGGATGCGACTGTGGCATGGGAAGGACCTACACTGCAGCGATGATTGTGCCATTGAAAACACACGCAATTACCGCTACTGTGTAAAGCCTAGGAAGGAAGTGTTACAAATAGTAAAAAAATACCATGTTGCAGATTTTTCAACGCAAGGAACCACGCACCAAAAGCAAAATTTCTTCCAAAGCAGTGGGATCTTCCATCGTCGAAACATCACCAGGGTCGCGGTTTTCACACACAGCAACGATGGTACGACGAAGCAGTTTCCCGCTGCGTGTCTTAGGCAATATACGCACAAAGTGAACGCGGGCAGGCCTTCCAACCGCGCCTATGCTTTGGTCTACTGCGCACATAATTTGCGTTTCCAATGCGCGTTGTGCAGCAACATCAAGCGCGGCTTGGGCATTGCGAAGCACCACAAAAGCAACGGCAACCTGACCTTTGAGCGCATCCGCAACGCCAACCACCGCCACTTCAGACACCTCGGCATGGGCGCTGATGCACTCTTCAATTTCACGCGTCCCCAAGCGGTGCCCCGCAACGTTGATTACATCGTCCACACGCCCCAAAATAAAGTAATAACCATCTTCGTCGCGCAATGCCCAGTCAAAAGTGTTGTAGAGGTGACCCTGTTCAAAGCTGCTCCA
>JBIPME010000385.1:0-2958 GCA_044369275.1 Rhodoferax sp. | reverse complement strand
TTGACCGCCGTTGCGAACGCTTCGGGGCTGCGGTCTTCGTCCCAAACACCGACTTCAACCGACTTAAAGTTGCTATCGAGTCCGAACATAAATTGCGAAGTGTGAATGCCAAAACTGCCTAATTCAACGGGGGTTTCGATCAGGTAGCGGCCTATGCATTGGGTTTGGGTTTTGCCAGAAAGGGTTGTCATGGTGTGAGGGGGGGTGGATGTATTAGAGGTGGAGGTGCCGCTGGCCAACTGGCCATAAGCGGACAAAGCAGCACAAAAAGCCCAGGCTATGGCAACGCCAGCGCGAAGCCCAGCCGCCATGGACGTGCGCACGGTAAAGCGCTCAAAAAACCGCTGCTTTGGCAACGGCTGCCGCAAAGTCCAAACAGGGGCGCTCATGCGAGCGCCGTGGCCGCAGCCGCCAAGGGCAAGGGGGCGGTAATTTTATGGATGGCATACACCGCAGCATGCTGGGCGTCCGTGCTTTCGCGGTAACAGGCCTCATGGGCGATGCCCGCCAGGGCAAACAGCTGCTTGACTTGGGCAGAGGCCGCAGGGGCCTTGCCACTGGCAAGGCAGACCGTGCCATCGCCCGTGCCGGTGTATTTTTGGTTCAACTCGGCGTCGATGTCCGTTCTGTTCTGGCCTTTAAGGGCCAGCTTGGGCAGGCTGAGCAAATAGTAGTCGTACTGCCGTCCATGGTCCGGCACCCAGTCGGTCATGCGCACGCCAATCGGGTTGCTGCCGTCCTCGTTGACCTCGGTGTGCTTCAATTCCATGATCTTGTCTTTGGCAGGGGCTGCCGTGTCCCAGCCATGGCTGTAGCGCGGTGTGGCAGGCACCAAAACCCATACCGCCCGATCGTAGCTGTTCAGGCCTTGGCCGTAAAAGCCCCAGGTGTTGGGGTGGTAGTAGTCTTCAATATTCGCGTGGAATTTGGCTGCCGTATCAATATTTTTTTCAAAAGTCTCCCACGTAATGGGCTCGCCCCGTGGAGGCGACAGCCACTCCTCGCGCATCAGCCCCCACCACTTGTGGCGCTCTTTGTAAATGGACGCATAGGGGTCGCTGGTGTCCGGCTGCCCGGGCAACAAGCCGCCATCTTTGTCACGCACTTGCAGCCAATCACGCGGGTACTGTTTGCTGGGCAGCAGCTGCAGCAAGCCCGGTGCTTGGGCAAACACGGGGCTGACATTTTGGCCGTTGGCGCCCAGCACTTTAGAGGCACCCCAGTCGTCGATCTTGCCGTCAATCAGGCCCGAAGGGGTTTCGTCTTGTGTGCCAATTTTGCAGCGGGTGTAGGCCGCAGCAGCGCCAATGGCGGGCATCACCCCGTGCACCACGCCCGCAATTTTGGCTTGCATGCCAGGCAGCTTGCAGCAGGCCCGTGCCACCAAGCCACCCATGCTGTGGGTGAGCACAATCACTTGGCTGCAACGCGCCATGCCCCGGTTGTTCTCTGCAATGATGGCCTCAATGCGCTCGCGCAAGCGCTTGGCCGAGATTGCATTGCTTTCTAACCAGTTGTAACCCACGGCGTAGACCGGGTGTTTCCAGTGCTGGGCGTTTTGGCTTTCGTCTGCGCCCAAGGGGCTGAAACTTTTGTGGGGCCGCCACGCGGCTGCGTCGTCTATGCCTTGCAGTGTGGCGCTGAGCGCTTGGCGCTTAGGTGTTTCGCCGTTGAGGTTTTCTTCCAGCCAGATCAAAAACGGCTGGTAACTGGTGGCTGCCACCTCGCCCCAGCCACGGGCACGAAACTGCGCCTCGGAGGCCAGGTGCCCTACGCGCTGCGCAGGCACGGCCCCGCCGGGGTCCAGCGCAGTGCGCTCGGGGTGCAGGTTTTTTTGCCGATCGCCCGGATCTTTAAAGCCTGCGCCCCACAAAACCCCTACATTGCCATCTACGCGCCAAGCGGTCGATGATCTATTGGGCTGCGCAACAGTGGACTTCAGGTTACTGCCCATCACCCCCGGCACAAACACAATAGGCATGACCGACATCAGGGGCTCCATAACCAGCTTAACGGTGTCCCTTAGGGTGTCTGGTGTGAGGGTGTGGAAGAAAACGGGCATGCCACTTTCGCTGTCAACACTGGGGTAGGCGATGCGCTCGGCGTGCGTGGGGTCTTGTGCGCGACGCGGTGGGTTGCTGTTGCTTGTCATGGTAAAAATTGCTTTCTAGTTAGATGTAAATAAATGCTATCAGATAAAAATTAATAAAAAACATTAGGTTTTATGCGGCGCAACCATTTGGATATAAACCCCCTCAGGCATTTCATTGCGCTGTAGGGAGATTTCCCCCTTCGCATTGGTCACGCCCTTCACCACCGAGCCATCCTCACGCGTCAGCTCGTATTTCCAATGGGCGTAGGGTTTGCCTGCTTTGTCCAGCACCTGAAACTTGTCATTAAACCGACTCTGCGGACTGCTCTGAATCGCCTGCGTGAGGCTTTGCGGGCCTTGCAGCGCCAACGGCCCCGTATGGAACTTGGCCGACAAGGGGGAGATGAATTCCAAGCCCTTGTCCGGGGTCAATTGCAGGGCGTGCGCTCCCACGGCCAAGCGGATGCGTTGGTCCGATTTCAGGTCGACGCCCTCTTTGCCAATGATTTCCATCACCTTTTGCGCCAGCAGCTGCATATCGTTGTCTTGTGCTTGGATTTGCACTTTGCCCTTGGCCGCAATCAGGCGCAGGCTTAAATTGGCAAACGCGCTCAGGTGCTTGCCCGCAGAGCTGAGCAAGCTGCCCACCGCTGCCAGGCTGATGTGCTTGCCCGCTGTGACGGCATGGTGCGCCTGGCTGGCTTGGTGGGTGCTGCCTGCGGTACTGCTTTGAATGCCTGCGGGGCTCGACAGGGTGATGTGCGGGGCCTGCATTTCAGGAAAGTGGTCCCCGCCTTGGCCGCTGTCTTTGCCAGTGTCTTTGCGCTGGGCAGGCCCAGTGCCTGCGAGTTCGTCGTTTTGTTGTT
>JBIPME010000194.1:0-4521 GCA_044369275.1 Rhodoferax sp. | reverse complement strand
CTGCGCCTCGCTGTCTTCATGGGCTTGGTGGTGCACCGCCAAGTCGCCCATGTTGCGGTGCTCCACCAAGCCTTGGCCCAGCTCTTGCAACGTTTCATCCATGCTCAGCATATGCCCACGGGCCGCAATGCGAACATGGGCAGTCAGCAGCAGCCCTTTGGTCCGCACCGCGCCCGGCCCATCGCTGCGCGCCTCAAAGCCCTCGCCCCGGTACTCTTTGTTGCCATCGTTGTCTTCAATACGCTTGTTGTAGCCTAGCCCCACCTGCGTATGCAGGTGATCGCTCTTAATCTGCACCTGAATCTGGTGGGCCGTGTCGTCCAACACCACATGGTTAGAGCGCCCCGCTGCTGCGTTGCCACCGCCCTCGATCAGTTCGCGGCTGCGGATGGCCGTCAGTGCCGACTGGTGCGGCAAGTCGAAGGCGGCCATATTGAGCGCATTGTTCATGCTGCCCACGATCACCGGGCGGTCCGGGTCGCCGTGGGTGTAAGACACCAGCACCTCTTGGCCTATGCGCGGAATAGCGGTTTGCCCCAGCTGGCCCCCGCTCCAAATACAGGCCACGCGAATCCAGCAAGACGAGTTTTCATTGCGCTTGCCATAGCGGTCCCAGGGGAATTGGACTTTGACGCGCCCGTACTGGTCGGTCCACAAATTGCGCTCGGCCGGGCCCGTGACGATGGCGCTCTCGGTGCCGTCGACCCGGGGTTTGTACAAGCGCCCCAAGCTGTCCAAGGGCCAGGGTGCACGGAACTGGTTGATGGCGGGGATGGTGGTAAAGCTGCATTCAACCGTGTAATGCTCCCCAAAATCATCGCGCGACATAAACACCTCGTACGGGGTTTTGGCGGGGCCTTGGCTCGAAGGCTTGCGTTCGCGAATGTGCAGCGTGGTGCTGGTGAGCAGGTAATCTTGGTTAAACGCCTGCACGGGGTGCAGCGCCAGGCTAAACGTGTAGCCTGCGCACAAACCGCGCAGATGGCCTTCGCCTTGGCCGGTGATGCCTTGCACGCCCAGGGCCTGCATGCGCACGCGGGCGAGCAGGGCGCCTGCGCTCTCGGCATTGTCGGTGACGTCTTGGGCGGTGTTGGCCTTGTTGGCGGTGCTGGCACCTGCGTCTCCCCCCTTGGCCTGCGCGGGCAAGTCGTAATCGCCGGGGTAATGAAAGCGCTCTAGCTGGGCGTGGCCGGTGTTGCGCGGCATGGCGCTGGTGATTTGCAGGTCGGCGTTGGGGTGCGCAAAATCAAAATCACGGCTCACCCACTGGCCGCTTTGCAGGTCTTCGCTGTTGGTGTAGTGGTGGATGAATTCCTCGTCAATGCGCTGGCTTGGCGGGTAGTAATTGAGCTGGTGGTAGGCGCTGCTGGGGTTGGGCTGGTGTGCACCTGCGCCGTCCACAATGATGAGGCGGTGGGTGGCGAGTTCGTTGTGCTGTGCGCTGTGCTCAAAGTAGTAGTACAGCCCCCATTCGGCCATCAGGCGGGCGATAAAGCGCTCGTCGGTCTCGCCGTATTGGACTTGGTAGACCAGCCGGGGGTAGGGCTGGCTGGTGCGGATTTCGCTGCTGTAGCCGTACTCGCTCAGGACCTCGCGCAGGATGTCGGTGACGGATTTGTATTGGAAGATTTTGTAGTCACTGGTGCGCGTGGCCAAGGTCAGCCAAGGCTCCAAGACCACGGCATAGACCGAGCGGCGGTGCTCGGTGCGCACATAGCGCGCTTGGGTGACGATGCCCGCAATGTGGCGCAACCCCGCGCCCCGGTTGCCCCCCGCGTGCCCGGCCAGACCGCTGATGAAGGTGCCCGAGCCGTCGAGCTCAATGGCCACTGAGAGCTCTTTGCCGACCAGGGATTTGTAGTCGACGTTGGCGCTGGCCTGTTCGCTGATGTGGGGGGAGTCGGGGGTTTGGAGTTCGAGGTGGTAGGCGTAGAGCGTGCTCAAACGCTCTTGGCCTTGGAGGCTTTTGAATTCCAACGCGGGTTGTTCCAAGAGTTGGGGCATGGCGCGGCTGTGGACTTGGACGGTGCGGCGTTTTCGCATCTGTGATGCTCCTATTTTTGGGTTTAAACGCAGAAATTCTATTTGAAATTTTTAGAAAAATCAGAAATTTACGCATTTAAAAAATAGCATTTGCCGAGTGGGTAAAACGGCTTCAAAGCCGTTGTGTCGCGACTGGAATTGAAAATTTTAGAAAATCATGCCCCGCCTTACAGCCTTTAGAATCCACGCATGTCCTATTTAGTGCTCGCCCGTAAGTACCGTCCCCGCAACTTCACTGAAATGGTGGGGCAGGGCCATGTGGTGCAAGCTTTAACGAATGCCCTGACGACGCAGCGTTTGCACCATGCCTATTTGTTCACCGGTACGCGGGGGGTGGGGAAAACCACCGTTTCACGTATTTTGGCCAAGTCGCTCAATTGCCTGGGTGCGGACGGAACGGGGGGGATTACGGCGACGCCTTGCGGGGTGTGCCAGGCCTGCTCGGATATCGACAGTGGGCGTTTTGTGGACTACACCGAATTGGATGCGGCCTCCAACCGCGGGGTCGATGAGGTGCAGGCGCTGTTAGAGCAGGCGGTTTACAAGCCTGTGCAAGGGCGCTTTAAGGTCTTCATGATTGACGAGGTGCACATGCTGACCAACACCGCGTTTAACGCGATGTTGAAAACTTTGGAAGAGCCCCCCGCGTATTTGAAGTTTGTGTTGGCCACCACAGACCCGCAGAAAGTGCCTGTGACGGTGTTGTCACGTTGCCTGCAATTTAATTTGCGGCCCATGGCACCGCAGACTATTTTGGAGCACTTGACCACCGTTTTGGCGCAAGAGCAGGTGCCCGCACAGCTGCCCGCCTTGCGCTTGTTGGCGCGGGCGGCGCGCGGTTCTATGCGCGATGCCTTGAGTTTGACGGACCAAGCGATTGCGTTTGGCTCGGGAGAGTTGCAGGAGGCCACGGTGCGCCAAATGCTAGGCAGCGTGGACCGCACGTATGTGTTTCGTTTGATTGAGGCTTTGGCGGGTGCCGATGGCCGCAGCGTGGTGGAGCTTTCGGAAACCTTGCGTGTGAATGGTTTGAGCGCAGCATCGACCTTGGAAGAAATGTCTGCGGTCCTACAGCGCATGGCCGTGGTGCAGATGGCGGGCGTGGGCCTGGACGATGCGCAGGATCCCGAGGCGGCAGAGCTGATGCGCCTGGCCGCCTTGATGCCCGCCGATGAGACGCAGTTGCTCTACAGCATTTGTTTGCATGGCCGCCAAGACCTGGGGCTGGCACCCGATGAATACGCCGCCTTGACCATGGTGCTGCTGCGCCTGTTGGCGTTCAAGCCCGCCAATGCCGCGGCACAGGCACGTAGCGTGGCACCCGTGGCCTCGGCTGAAAAAAAAACTTTAACGCAATCTGACCCGCAGGCGCGCAGCACAGCGGTCCAGTCGGTTCAATCGGCTCCGTCGGTTCAAGCAAAGCCTGAGCCCCATCTGGCCAGCGCGCCGCCTGCACCGCAAGCGGCGGTGTCTGTGCCAGCGGCGGCCACGCAGAAGCTAGCGGTTCAGCCTTGGGAGGATGCACCCGCCGACGCACAAGGGGCGCAAGACCATGCAGCACCCCGCGCCCAGGCAGATGCGCAAAAAGGTGTGGAACATGGGGCGGAAGATAAGGCGGAACATGGGGCGGAACATGAGGCGCATAGCGACCTTAAAAAAGATGCGGAAAAAGGTTCGCAAAGTGGTGCGTCAGACCTTGAGCCCGAGCCAGCGCCACCCGTGCACCAGGTGGCTGCGAAAGAGGTGCAGTCCGTCATTGCGGCATTGCCACAGGCCACCCAAGCGCCTGCACCGGAGCAGCTTGCGGTAGTGCAGACTGTAGTGCAGCACGGGGTGGAGGGTACGGTGGAGGATGGGGCAGAGAATACGCCGGAGGATGGGGCAGACGAAGTGGATGTTTCTAGCCCGTTGCCAATCCAAACCGCAGCCAATGGAGGGACGGATTTGTTGTCGGAGGGGGATTTTTGGCACGCCACCGTACAGCAATTGGTTGCCAAGGAGGCTATCACTGCCATGGTGCGTGAATTGGCTTTGCAGTCGCAGTTGGTGTCACGCAATGCGCAGCAGTGGTTGTTGCGTGTGGAGCGCGAGTCGCTGAACCAGCCGGGTTCGCGCACACGTTTGGCCTCGGCCTTGCAGACGCTGGGCTATGAGGTGCTTGTGGTGGTGGAGATCGGGGCAGTGTCGGACAGCCCGGTTCGCCGCAATACGGCGGCTACGGCGCACAGGCAGTCGGTGGCGGAGAAAATTATCCTAGACTCGCCCTACGTGCAAGCGGTGTTGCGTGATTTTGGAGCGAAAATCGTTCCGGGCTCGGTCAAGCCGTTGTAGGCCTTTCAATGGGGTTGTGCAAGGTGATCTTGTAAGGTGATCTTGCAAGGCGGTCGAGTGTGGCTTGCCTTGAGGCGGTGATTTTTTCGTTTATTTTTTATTTATTTCAAGGATTTTTACGATGTTCAACAAAGGACAACTTTCGGG
>JBIPME010000216.1:0-4294 GCA_044369275.1 Rhodoferax sp. | reverse complement strand
GCATCGTCAAAATTCGCTTCACCGACAAGCAGCCCGCCACCGCGTGGAACAAAGCCGCAGCCAGTGAATACGGCTTTTTCTCCAACGTCAACCCCACCGTAGACCACCCCCGCTGGAGCCAAGCCAGCGAACGGCGCATTGGCGAAGACGGGCTTTTCAGCAAAAAACGCAAAACCCTGTTGTTCAACGGTTACGAAGCCCAAGTGGGGCAGCTGTACACGGGCATGGACCTGAAAAAATTCTATTGAACCCATGGTGACCGTGCTGATCAAGGTGATCACAACGACCGCAGCGGCCACAGCGGCCACAGCGACAATACCAACCATGGCCTTGGCATGCAAAAAACACTGAATCGCTGGTTTAGCAGCAACAAGGCCAAGCCCCTGCTTTTTCTGCTGGCGCTGCTGCCCCTGGCTTGGCTGATTGCCGCCACCGCGCTGGACCTTTTGGGGGCCAACCCGGCAGAGGCACTGGTGCGCGCCACGGGCGATTGGACGCTGCGTGCGCTGTGCTTGGTGCTTGCCATCACGCCGCTGCGCACGGCACTGGGCCTGAGCAGCCTCGCCCGCTTTAGGCGCATGCTGGGGCTCTTCGTCTACTTTTATGCCGCGCTGCACCTGCTGTGCTACAGCGGCTTTGACATGGGCTTTGACTTGGCGGACATCCTGCAAGACATCCAAAAACGCCCGTTCATCTTGGTCGGTTTTAGCGCCTTTGTGCTACTCACACCCCTGGCACTGACCTCTTTTAACCGGGCCATCAAAACCCTGGGTGCAAAGCGCTGGCAGCAACTGCACCGCTTGGTCTATGGCGTGGCAGGCCTGGCGGTGCTGCATTTTTTCTGGATTCGTGCGGGCAAAAACAACTTCGCAGAAGTGTGGCTGTACGCCTGCATTCTGGGCGCGCTTTTGGCTTGGCGGGTGCTGCGGAAATGGAAAACGGTGCAAAGCCAACGCACACAAGCCCGCAAGGCAGCGGGGCCAGCGCGGTAGAGTTACGCGTGTACAACTACGGTTGCGAAGTTACGGCGGCAAAATTACGGCGATGAAGGCCCCGTTAGCCCATCGACATTGCGAATCCAGCGCACGGCGCGGCGGCTTGCAGACACCCCTTACGACAACCGAAAATCCTCACGCAAGCCCACCCGGCTGTACACCACGGGCTGCGGCGCACGCCCCAGCAGCGCGGGCAGCGCGTTGGGCTGGGGCAGGTTGTCGCGTTGCAGCAAAATCCAGTGGCCGTAACTGAAGGGGCTAAAGCGCAACAGGTCGCACAGGTGCGCACCGAGGCGGACCAGCCAATTGGGCAGCATGATCTGCAGCGCTGGCACGGCCGGGGCCTGCGCCCGCTCTACACCGCGCAGCATTTGCAGGTATTCCCGGTAAGAGAAGCTGCGCTCGCCGCCCAAATTGGCTTGGCGTTGCGTGGCCAAGCTCTGGCGCTGCGCCAGCACGGCAAAGGCCTGCGCCAAGTCCCCCACTTGCAAGGCGGCAATGCGGCCCTTCGCCCCTTGGGGCACAAAGTGCACGCGGGCACTGGCCAGCATGCGCAACCAGCTTGCACCAAAGCCGCCAACGCCGTCGATCAGCGAAGGGCGCACGATGCAGTAATCCGCTTGGCTGGCCGCAATGGCCTGTTCGCCGCGCCATTTGCTCGCCAAAAAACGGCTGGCCGCATCGGCATGCAGCCCCAGGGCCGAGGTGTGTAAAAAGCGCACGCCTTGCTGCGCGCAGGCCTGGGCCAAAGCCCGGGGCAAGTGGTGGTGCACGGCTTCGTAGCGCTCGCCCAAGCGCTGGCGCAAAATGCCCGCGCAGTTAATGAGCACGTCAATCTGCGCCAAGTGGGGCAGCCAATCCGCAGGGCTGAGCAGGGTTTGCAGCTCCAAGTATTTCCATTGCAGCGGGGCTGCGGCGGGTGGGGCGGGCCGGGCTGCGTGTGGGGCGTGCGGGGCGGCGTTGGCGAGGCTTTCAGCGTTTTCAACGTTTGCAGCTGCTTGCCTTGATTGCCTTGGTTGCGCCTGTTCCGTCGGTGCCACGTAGGCCGCAAGCGCCTGCGCTCTGGGGCCGCGTTGGCGGCGTACCGCTGTGACTTCCATGCCCTGCTCCAACAAGGCCCGCACCACATGGCCACCAATAAAGCCGCTGGCACCCAAAACCATCACACGCAAGGGCTTGGGCGGGGAACTTGGGGCGGCCTGCGGTGCCGTGGGGTCGGGCGCAATGCCAAGGTGAATGGGTTGCGTGGGCTGGGTGGGCTGGGTGGAATGAGACGGGTCTGGGTGCATAGCGAAGGCGTTGGCGCATACAAGCGCGCATCAAAGTCGGGTTGGAGAACGAGGGGAGAACAATGGAAAAACAAGTCGGATCGAGCGGGACTATGGGCAGATGAGGGGCTGCGGTGGTGTATCGCTGTGATTATGCAGTGATGCGGTTTTCGCCCCCCCAACACGATGGCTTGAATCGATTGGACACCTAGCCGACTGGGCTACCAGATCCGTGGCATAGTCGCCGCTTCTTGAAAGTAATTATGCCAACACCACCCCGCGATACGACTGCACCGATTACGATTTTTGGCCCCGATTTTCCTTTCCCTTTTGACGACTGGATTGCCCATCCAGCAGGCCTAGGCAGCTTGCCTGCCGCACAACTGGGGCAAGAGGTTGCTATTGTGGGGGCCGGAATGGCGGGCATGGTGGCGGCTTACGAACTCATGCGCTTGGGGCTCAAACCGGTGGTTTACGAGGCGGCCCAAATGGGCGGGCGTTTGCGCTCGCAGCGCTTTGCCGCAGCCCCCGGCGCGGTGGCTGAGCTGGGCGGCATGCGCTTTCCCGTCTCGGGCACGGCGTTTTACCATTATGTGAACTTGTTGGGCTTGCAAACGCGGGCGTTTCCCAACCCCTTAACAGCGGCCTCGGGCAGCACCGTGATCGATTTGGAAGGGCAAACGCACTACGCCCGGTCTTTGCAAGACTTGCCCGCGGTGTTCCAAGAAGTTGCCAGCGCGTGGATGCAAGCGTTGGAAGAAGATGCCCGCTTTAGCGACATGCAAGACGCCATTCGCAGGCGCGACGTGGGCGCGCTCAAGGCCATTTGGAATGCCTTGGTGCCGCTGTGGGATGACCGCACTTTTTACGATTTTCTGGCCACCTCCAAGGCATTCTCCAAACTGTCTTTCCAGCACCGCGAAGTCTTTGGGCAAGTGGGCTTTGGCACGGGCGGCTGGGATTCGGACTTTCCCAACTCCATGCTAGAAATTTTGCGCGTCGTCATCACCCAATGCGACGACCAGCAGCGCCTCATCGTCGGCGGCGCAGACCAGGTGCCGCTGGGGCTGTGGCGCCACGCCCCCCGCCAATTGGCGCACTGGCCTGCGGGCACCAGCCTAGAGGGCTTGCATGGCGGGGCCACGCGGGGTGCGGTGCGCGCCCTGGCCCGCGCCGACGACGGGCGCATTGCGGTCACCGACTGCTGGGGCAACACCCGCCACTACGGCGCGGTACTGGCCACCTGCCAAAGCTGGCTACTCACCACCCAAATTCAGTGCGAAGAATCCTTGTTTTCGCAAAAAATGTGGATGGCGCTGGACCGCACGCGCTACATGCAGGCCAGCAAAACCTTTGTCATGGTGGACCGCCCTTTTTGGAAAGACCAAGACCCCGCCACGGGGCGCGACGTGATGAGCATGACCCTGACCGACCGCCTCACACGGGGCACCTACTTGTTTGACAACGGCCCCGACCAGCCCGGGGTGATTTGCCTGTCCTATGCCTGGATGGGCGACGCCATGAAAATGCTGCCCTACCCCGCAGAAAAACGGGTTGCATTGGCGCTCGATGCCTTGAAAAAAATCTACCCCACCGTGGACATTGCCAGCCACATTGTGGGCGAGCCCATTTGCGTGTCTTGGGAGGCAGACCCCCACTTTTTAGGGGCCTTCAAAGGCGCGCTGCCCGGGCACTACCGCTACAACTACCGCATGTACACGCACTTTATGCAAGCCCAGTTTGCGCCACAACACCGCGGGCTGTTTATTGCGGGCGACGATGTGTCGTGGACACCCGCTTGGGTGGAAGGTGCGGTGCAAACCTCGCTCAACGCGGTGTGGGGCATCTTGCAGCATTTTGGTGGCAGCACACCCGCCGACAACCCTGGCCCGGGCGACCGCTTCGCCGAACTCGGGCCACTGGAGCTGGGCGCATGAGGGCCAATGCCACGCGCCTGCGCATCGCACTGAGCCAATGCGTGCCACAGCCGCTCGACATCCACGGCAACTTGCAACGCATGCAATGGGCCGC
>JBIPME010000344.1:0-3207 GCA_044369275.1 Rhodoferax sp. | reverse complement strand
CCTGAAATGTTCATGAGCGGCTACAACATTGGCTGCGCTTCCGTACAAGCCTTGGCCTGCCCGCGCGACCAAGGCTACTGCGCGGACGCCGCCGACATCGCCCGCCAACACCAAATTCACTTGGTTTTTGGCTACCCCGAACGGGCCGCCGATGGCCGCATTTACAACGCCGCCCAATGCATCAGCCCCCAAGGCCAGGCCCTGCTGCACTACCGCAAAACCCATCTGTACGGCGAGCTAGACCGCGCCCAATTCAGCGCAGCCGCCGTGCCAGACAACCAACCCGCGCTCACGCACATCAACGGCTGGAATCTGGGCCTGCTGATTTGCTACGACGTCGAATTTCCAGAAAACACCCGGCGTTTAGCCTTGGCAGGGGCAGACCTGGTGCTGGTGCCCACGGCCAACATGAACCGCTACGACTTTGTGCCCGACACCATGGTGCCTACGCGGGCCTTTGAAAACCAAATCGCCCTCGCCTACGCCAACTACTGCGGCAACGAAGGCGCACTCACCTACGGTGGCCTAAGCTCCGTGGTCGACGCCTTGGGCCAACCCTTGGCCAAAGCACAGCGCGAAGAATGCATGCTACTGGCCAACCTGCTGCCCGCCGACTTGCATGCAGCACGCACAGCACAAACGCATTTGCAAGAACAAGCGCTGCGGCTGCAAAGCGAATCTGCTGGCATGGCGTAGACCAGGCGACAACGTTGGGGAAAATATCCGCAACGTTTGCGCCACAGGCGTCCAAGGGTGCTCGCAAGGTGCTCGAAGGCTGTTCAAAGCGTATTCAAAGGAATCTTGAGGTAAGCAATGCCATTGCCCTCCTTCGGCGGTAACTCGCCCGCACGGATGTTGACTTGCACCGCAGGCAAAATAAGCACCGGCATTTCCAAGGAGGCATCACGCTGGGTGCGCATGCCCACAAATTCGGCTTCGGAAATGCCATCTCTCACATGGATATTGTTCGCACGCTGCGCGGCCACCGTGGTTTCAAACTGAACTGCGCGGTCATTGGGCGGGTAGTCATGGCACATGAACAAACGGGTTTCAGGTGGCAAGTGCAAAATTTTCTGCACCGAGGCAAACAAGGTCTTCGCATCGCCCCCCGGAAAATCGCAACGCGCCGTACCAACATCGGGCATGAACAAGGTGTCGCCCACAAACACCGCATCGCCCCACTGGTAAGCCACGCAAGCCGGCGTATGGCCAGGCACGTACAAAATCTGACCGCTGATGGCCCCGACTTCAATGGCTTCGCCGTCTTGGAACAAATGGTCAAACTGTGAGCCATCTTGCTTGAAGCTGGGCTCCATGTTGAAGATGCCATGGAACACGCTTTGCACCTTGGTGATAGGGGCGCCAATGCCGATCTTGCCACCCAAATGGGCCTTCAAATAGGGCGCGGCAGTCAGATGATCGGCATGTGCATGGGTTTCCAAAATCCATTGCACCTTGAGGTCCTGGCTTTTTACGAACGCAATGACCTTGTCGGCACTCGCGTGGCTGGTGCGCCCCGACTTAGGGTCGTAATCCAAGACCGAATCAATGATGGCGCAGGCACCGCCTGCTTGCGCGTAAACCACGTAGGTGACGGTCCACGTAGCGGGGTCAAAAATACCGTGAACTTGGGGCCTGTTGGTGTTGGTGTTGGTGTTGGTGTTGGTGTTGGTGTTGCGCATTGCTACTCCTGTTCAATTAGATTTTATATAATATATTGATTTATATATCATTAGTCAATATACTTTCATACCTACTTGAAATGCAATAGGAATTTTGCCCATGGACACCACACAGCTAGACCTCGAAAAAATGAAGGCATCGGCCGGCAAGGCTTGCCAGATGATGAAAGTGCTATCCAACCCCGACCGCCTGATGCTTTTGTGCCAACTCTCGCAAGGCGAAAAACGCGTGGGTGAATTGGAGGAAATGTTAGGCATCACACAGCCTACCCTGTCCCAACAACTTACCGTCTTGCGTGATGAAGCGCTGGTGAGCACCCGCCGAGATGGCAAAAACATCTACTACCAAATTGCCAGCCCGCAGGCGCTGGCAGTCATGCAAGTTTTATTCGATCAATTTTGTGCAACCCCAACAGGAGCTACCCCATGAATCTCGACTGGACCCATTTCACGCCTTGGGCGTCCCTCACTGGCGGCATTATTTTGGGGGTGGCCAGCGCCATCTTCATCCTGGTCAATGGCCGCATCCTAGGCATCAGTGGCATCTTGGGTGGCCTGCTGCCCCCCAAAGCAGGGGATGCCACTTGGCGAATTGCTTTTGTACTGGGCCTGCTTGCAGCGCCAACGGTGTTCCATGCCTTGGTGCCTGCCCAGTACATCACCGCGCCACGCATTGACGCCAGCTACGGCTTGGTCGTGCTGGCAGGTTTATTGGTCGGCGTGGGCACCCGCTACGCATCGGGGTGTACCAGCGGCCACGGCGTGTGCGGCCTGTCGCGCTTGTCGCCCCGCTCCATGGTGGCAACCGCTGCCTTCATGGGCGCTGGCTTCATGACCGTTTACGTCCTACGCCACGTCCTATCCCACGCCATTTAAAAACACCAGCTGAAAAGAGACCCCCATGCTTTACAAAAACCACCTCTACCGCGCCACTGAATTCGCTGTCGGCCTGCTGTTCGGCATAGGCCTACTGCTGTCTGGCATGACCGACCCTGGCAAAGTCCTTGGCTTTCTCGACCTGTTCGGCCTCTGGGACCCTTCGCTGGCCCTGGTCATGGGCGGCGCCATTATGGTGGGCTTTTTTGCCTTCGCCGTGGCCCAAAAACGCACGACCGCCTTTTTGGGCGGGGCGCTGCGGCTGCCCAGCCAAACCCAAATCGACAAGCCCCTGGTGATCGGCAGTTTGCTGTTTGGCGCAGGCTGGGGACTGGCGGGGTTTTGCCCTGGCCCGGCCATGGTGTCCATGGCGGACGGCCAACCCAAAGCGCTGCTGTTTGTACTGGCCATGCTGGTTGGCATGCTGGGCTTTACGCTGATGGACCATTTTGTCCACGCCCCTCGCAAAGCCCAGCGCAGCACACGCTGAACGCCCTCAATGAAAACACCGACTGAGACCACCACCGCCACCCGCTGGCTGCCCACGCTACCCATTTTGGAATGGGGTCGCCAATACACCAAAGAAACCCTCGCCAACGACTTGGTGGCGGCCCTCATCGTCACCATCATGCTCATCCCGCAAAGCTTG
>JBIPME010000074.1:0-7565 GCA_044369275.1 Rhodoferax sp. | reverse complement strand
GCTACAAGCCCTGACAGCCCGGCCAAGCCCAGCTGGTGGTCGCGCCACCAAATGGCTTTGGTGCCATGGCTCTTCCTCACGCCCGCCATGTTGATGTTCGTGGTCTACGTGATCGCGCCGATTTTTGAGTCTATTGCGATTAGCTTCTACGACTGGGACGGATTGGGAACACCCAAATTCATCGGCTTGGGCAACTACATCGAGCTCATGGGTGACCCCGACTTCATGGTGTCGCTCAAGAACAATGTCATTTGGTTTTTTGGCTTCTTGCTCTCTATTCCTATGGGCTTGGGCTTGGCGCTCTTGCTCAACCAACAGGTCTTTGGCATTCGCTTGGCCAAGTCACTGTTCTTCTTCCCTTTTGTCATCTCCCAAGTGGTGATTGGCCTGGTGTTCAGCTGGTTCTACGACCCCACCAACGGCCTGCTGCTCCACGTAATGGCGGCACTGGGCATGGACCCGGTGGCCATTTTGTCTGACGACCGCCTGGTCACGTACGGCATTGTGGTGGCGGGTCTGTATCCGCAGACTGCCTATTGCATGATTTTGTATTTAACGGGTTTGAACAACCTGCGCCCTGACCTGATCGAAGCCGCGCGGCTAGAAGGCGCCAAGGGCTGGACAATGTTGTTCAAGATCGTACTGCCTCAGTTGCGCCCCGCCACCTTCATTGCGGTAGTGGTGACCATCATCGGCTCGCTGCGCAGCTTTGACATGATTTCCATCATGACCCAAGGCGGACCCTACGGGCAGTCGCGTGTGTTGGCCTACTACATGTACGAAAAAGCGCTGAGCGAGTACGGCTACCGCATGGGCTACGGCACGGCCATTGCCACGGTGCTGTTTTTGCTCATGCTTGTCTATATTATTTTTGTCCTGTACCGTGTGTACAAACAGGAACAGGAGACCGATTAAATGTTCCCCACCCCTATTGCGAACACCTCGCTGGCCACCCGTCTGCTGTACAAAGTGGGTTTACCCTTGGCCTTGCTGGTGTGGTTGCTGCCCATCATTGCGGTCGCTTTCACGTCTGTGCGGGGTTTGGGTGATCTGTCGAGTGGCAACTACTGGGGTCTGCCTACGGACTGGCGGATTATTGAGAATTATTCGGCCGTGTTCAACAATACGCCGCTGGCCACCTATATCTTGAACAGCTTCTTGGTCACCATTCCCACCGTGATCGGTGCGCTGACCTTGGCCTGTATGGCAGGCTTTGCGCTGGGGGTGTACCGGTTCAAGTTCAACCTGCTGGTGTTCTTCATCTTTGTGGGCGGAAACTTCATTCCCTTTCAAATTTTGATGGTGCCTGTGCGTGACCTCAGCCTGCGTCTGGGCTTGTACGACACCATCACCGGGCTGGTCTTGTTCCACATCGCGTTTCAAAGTGGGTTTTGCACCTTCTTTATGCGCAACTTCATCCGCGAATTGCCACGCGAGTTGATTGAAGCGGCCCGCGTAGAGGGGGCCTCTGAAATCCAGATTTTCTTTAAAGTGGTGTTGCCCTTGGTGCGCCCAGCGGTAGCGGCACTGTCTGTGTTGATATTTACCTTTGTCTGGAATGACTACTTCTGGGCCACTGTCTTGACCCAAGGCAGCCACGCTATGCCCGTGACAGGCGGCTTGAAGTCACTCAACGGCATCTGGGTCGCCCAGTGGCACTTGGTGTCAGCAGGTTCTATCGTGGCTGCGATGCCCCCAGTGCTGATCTTCTTTGCAATGCAAAAACACTTCATTGCAGGTCTGACATTTGGTGCCACCAAAGGCTAGCCGCGCCTTGCGTTTTCATCTCCCTATGCACCAATTGATTCGCCTCGACGGCACCCACAGCGCGCTGATGATTGCGTTTGCGGTCGGCCATATGCCCACCTGGCGTCACTACGGCGCGCGCCTGGGCTCTACCCCTCTGCTAAGCACCTGGTCCACCCCCGCATTGCGACGCTTGCCACCGGGCAGCATGGACACCCTGTTGGGAGCGCCCGTACTGCCTTGCTTTGGCCATGCACAACCCCACCACGCGGCGCTGCGCTGCCACCGTGACGGACTGCAAGGCATCCAGTCGCTGGTGGCAAAGTCCTTCTCCATAGAGAACAACGGTGACACGCACAGCGTGGTGTTGGTGCTGCACGAGAGCAGCACGCAAGCAGCGGCCGCTCTGGAGGTGACGCTGCGCATGGACATGCATGTGCCGAGCGACGTGCTCACGCTACGTACCCGCTTGCGCAACGCAGGAACCGCAGATCTGCAAATTGACGCACTGGCCGCCGGCACCGTGGCCTTGCCCGCTGCCTTGCAAGACGTCGGCTACTTCAGTGGCCAGTGGGCCCATGAGTACCAGTGGCAGCGTCATAGGGTCAGCCCTGTAGGCTGGGCTCAGCTCAACCAGCATGGCCGCACCTCGCACGAATCTCCACCCACTTGCTTTGTGATGGCGTCCAATGCCGACGATCACACCGGTGCCGTGGTTGCCGCTCACTTGGCGTGGAGTGGTAACCACCAGTTTGCATTGAGCCGCAGCGACGACGGCGCATTGATGCTGCAATCGGGTGAGTGGCTCGCGCCTGGCGAGATGCGCCTAGAGGCTGGTGAGACCTATGCCTCCCCCGCCTTGCACCTGAGCTGGTCAGACCAGGGCTTGAACGCGGCCTCGCAGCAACTGCACCAGTACACACGGCAAGCTGTGCTCCAGTGGCACGGTGGCACCATGCGGCCACGCCCGGTGCACCTCAACACCTGGGAGGCGGTGTACTTTGACCACACATTGCCGGTTCTGCAAGACTTGGCCACCCGCGCAGCAGCGGTGGGCGTTGAGCGCTTTGTGCTGGACGACGGCTGGTTTCCCGGCCGCCCCAACGACCGCAGTGGTTTGGGGGACTGGTGGCCTGATGCGGCCAAATACCCAGAGGGCTTAGGCCCCTTGATTACCCATGTTCACAGCTTGGGGATGGAATTTGGCCTGTGGGTGGAGCCTGAGATGGTTAACCCCGACAGTGCGCTGTTTCGCGCACACCCAGACTGGGCGCTTCAGGCCTCGGGTTACCCCTTGAGCTTAGGCCGCAACCAATTGGTGTTAGACATTGCCCGCCCAGAAGTCAGCGATTACCTGTTTGACAAGCTCAGCACGCTCTTGCGTGAAAACGCCATCGCCTATTTCAAGTGGGACATGAACCGCGACTTGTCCCAAGCCCAAAACGCCCAAGGGCACATGGCCTATGGCGCGCAGGTGCATGCCCTGTATGCGCTGCTGGCGCGTTTGCGCCAAGCCCATCCGCAAGTAGAAATCGAAAGCTGTGCCTCGGGTGGTGGGCGCATGGACCTTGGGGTGCTGCGCCACACCCAACGTTTTTGGACCAGTGACAACAACGATGCGCTCTCACGCATCGCGATCCAAAGTGGCGCGGCGCGGCTGTTTCCACTGGAGGTCTTGGGCACCCATGTTGGGCCCGCGCCAGCGCACTCTACGGGGCGTGCGCAAAGTATGGGCTTTCGCTGCGCGGTGGCCTTGTTCGGGCATATGGGGGTGGAGGCAGATGTGCGCCATCTCAATTCCGATGATCAAGCAACCCTGTCGCGCTGGATTGCACTCTACAAAGCCTGGCGCCACGTGTTGCACAGCGGAACCTTCAGCCAAGGGCGCACCGCCAATGGCGTGTGGTGGCTGGTGCAAACCGCCACGCAGTGTGTGTTGGGCGTGTTCACCGACACCGCACCAGCATTCAATCACCATGCGCCTTTGGCCTTGCCTTCCTTTGCGACAGAGCATCTGTGGCGCGTGCGTTTGGTGGCACAGGCGGGCCACGAGCGTGCGCGCGGCGATGCCAATTCAGCGGGCCTAGAGGCATTGGCGCACGGGGGGCTGCTGTGCAGTGCTTCCGAGTTGCGCTGCGTGGGGCTGCCGCTTCTCAATATGAACCCAGAGTCGGCCCTGCTGTTTACCTTGGAGCTGCAAGCGTAAGTGCTTGCCAGCACCACACACCCTTGCTACAAACCTTTACTAACCCGCACCTGTAATCAACATGACTACCAACACATGACTACCAACACTTCACAAGACGCGCAAACTTTTGCCCATTACCCAAGCCTTGCTGGCCGCACCGTGTTTGTGACGGGAGGCAGCTCTGGCATTGGGGCAGACATCGTGGTGGCTTTTGCCCGACAAGGGGCCCAAGTAGGCTTTACAGGGCGCAACGTCCAGTCTGGCGCCGACGTGGTTGCGCGCGCCACAGCAGTCGGGCCAAAACCCTTGTTCTTGCAAAGCGACGCGACCGTCGTGCCCGCGCTGCAACAGGCCATACGCACCACCGCCGAAGCCTTTGGCGACATTGCTGTGTTAGTCAACAACGTGGCCAATGACCAACGCCATGACCTCATGGCCGTGACCGAAGAAGACTTTGACTGGCGCGTGGCCATCAACCTGCGCCCGCACTTCTTTGCGGCACAGGCCGTAGTGGAGGGCATGAAGCGCTTGGGCGGTGGGGCCATCGTCAACTTGGGCTCCACCAGCTGGATTGGCAAAAGCAAGGGCTATCCCGTGTACGCCACCTGCAAATCTGCTACGGTAGGCTTAACCCGAAGCCTCGCCAAGGAGTTGGGGGAGTTCAAGATTCGGGTCAACACCCTGACCCCCGGTTGGATCATGACCGAAAAGCAGCTCACCCTGTGGGTGGACGAAGCGGGCGAGCGCGCTATGAATGAAAACCAATGCCTGCCCGGACGCATCGTCGGCAACGACGTGGCCAACCTGGCATTGTTTTTGTCGGCAGACGACAGCCGCATGGTTACAGCGCAAGACTTCATCATCGACGCGGGTTGGAACTAAACATGCTCGGCTATTCAGTGGCGATTGCCGTGCCCATGGACTTGGGCGAAGGCCCTTTGTGGCATGCGGCCTCAGGGCATTTTTTTTGTGTGGATATTCATGGCCGCGCCATCCATGCCTGGAATCCAGAAACGAATGTGCACCAGCAATGGACAACACCTGAACGCATTGGCTGGTTGATTCCACGGCGTGATGGCGACGGGTTTATGGCGGGCCTACAGTCCGGCTTCTATCGGCTGTGGCTGGAGCCTCAGTTGCGCTTGGAGTTAGTGGCCAATCCCCATGCGCACAACCCAGCGGTGCGCCTGAATGACGCCAAGGCCGACCCGTGGGGCCACATCTGGGCGGGTTCCATGAACAATGACACGCCCAAACAGCCCGATGGCCAGCTGACCCGCTTAGACCGCGATGGCAGCTTCGAGGTGGTAGAGCGCGGCATTCACATTGGCAATGGCCCCGCCATTGCCAGCAACGGGCAGTGGATGCTGCACACCGACTCTCTGTTAGACACCACTTACCGCTATGACATGACGCCTGAGGGCAAGCTGGTCAACAAGACCGTATGGCGTCGCTTCGGCGCGCAAGAGGGCACGCCCGATGGCATGACCATGGATGCAGACGGCAATGTGTGGCTCGCATTCTGGGGTGGTGGCTGCATTCGCCAGTTCACGCCCGATGGGCGCTTGCTGCGCAAGATAGACCTGCCCACCAGCCAAATCACCAGCATGGCGTTTGGTGGCCCCGAGCTCGACACGCTTTTAATTACCAGCGCACGCAATGGCTTGGGTCTTGGGCAACTGGCTCAAGAGCCGCTGGCGGGACAGGCGTTTGTGCTGAAGCCGGGTGTGCGGGGCGTATTGCCCTGCGTGTTTGGATAAACCTAGAAATGGCAATTACCCCGTAGCCCTAAGCGCCTGGGGCAGTGCCGCCAGCACCGATTGCCCAGTGATTTGATCGCTAATGTAGGTGGGCTAATGTAGGTTAGCTAATCTAGGTTACCAAGGCTTTCCATCGACTGAAATCGAATTTGGGTTTAACTCATCGGATCCAAAATGGCGCGTGCATCCGCAACGCGCAGTGCCACCAAGTAGTAATACGCTTGGGTGAGTTGCGTTTGAACGGCTACGTTTTGGGCGTATTTTTTTCGCATCAGATACCACTTGTAAATTAACTCAAGCTCTGCTTTGCCGTAACTCACGCCGGTGAAGTTTTGGATGCGTCGTAAAAAATCGAAACCATACTCCTGAGTAGGCTCCAGCGCCGTGCCTTCGCCAAAATCATTCCACGTCACTAGTTGCACGAACTTAGATTGGTGATCGGTTGCGACTTTCAAAGTTGCGTCTAACATGGCGGTGCTGGGCGGAATCGTCCAACCACAGCAATCTGGCCAACCGCCTTGTGTATAAAAATCATCAAAACCAGCATAGGCTGCGCTAAAGTAGTGCGCGAGCGTTGGCCTCATATTGGCCTCGAAATTAGTTAGCCAGCCAAGATGGTTGTTCACACTGTTATCTACCCAACTAAATTCACCATCGCCAAAACCAGTAGACCAAAGCCCCAGCATGAGGGGTTGGATGGCAAGCGTGCTAAGTGCCTGTGCCCACGTTGCCGCCGCTTTGACTTTTGCAGGCCCATAGACCAGAGTCACAGGGCGATTATTGATTTTTAAATAGGATGGACTATTGAACATCACCGTATCCAGATAGGCGAAATCTGCCGCCATGACCTGTGCTGCGGTCCCTCCTTTTGCAGCCATAACAACGGGCACGGTATGGTCTTCGTAGACGATGCCCAATTTCAAACCCGTTTTGGGCATCAAGCCCCATAGTTTTTCGGTGTTGCGCTGAATAGACCCGTAGTCATGCACCCCGCTGCTGCCATACCAGTCAACCAAAACACCATCAATGCCGGCATATTTCATCAAAAGCGTGTGATAGTCCAGCACATCTGGATCACCGCTGCTGTAGGGGCCAATCAGCGGGTACTGCTTCGCCGCAATTTGGCGCTTGCCAGCGACATCGATAATGTTTGGATTTTGATTGGACATCGTCCAGTGGCTGCCCCACTGACCGTTTCCCGAGCTAACTGGCGTTTCAAACCACGGCATGTAGTGCATATAAACTGCCACCGTATTGGTTTTAACCACTGCAACGGGTTCAAGCCGAATGGGTGCAGCCGCTTCAACACCCCGCCCGCCACACAACAGCAAGACAAAGAAAGCACAGGCCAATGCGCTGGTATTCTTGAGGCGCTTGGTGATATCAAATGAAGTCATCAAGATTGTCACTCCGTTGGTTCTTTACTATTAGGTACTTTAGGTGCTTTTGAACGACGTATACACGGATAAAAATTCAACCGCACGAAGGCCAAGTATGGCACGGGGATTGCGCACCACAGGCCCGCACACCGCAGTGTGCTGAAAAACCACGCAACCCAAACTATGCCGTACTGCGCGGATGCCGCAGACCCGCCTCAGTCAAAGATCTCATGCAGCCAAGACTTCTTGCGTTTGTAGTGGTCGCGTTCACCATAGCCATCGTACCCGTAGGCTTGAGCACGCTGCATGACCGGTGTTGACTGAGGCGCCTGCTGCTGCGGTGCCGCGGCAACGGGCGCAGAAGCGACTGCGCGGTCCAGCAGCTTGTCAAGCTCGCCACGGTCCAACCAAATGCCTCGGCAAGCCGGGCAGTAATCGATCTCTACGCCCTGGCGTTCGGTCATGACAAGGGAGGTAGCGGTGCACGTGGGA
>JBIPME010000073.1:0-7601 GCA_044369275.1 Rhodoferax sp. | reverse complement strand
GAGTGCCGGAACGATTTGTGGTGCAGGATTTTCGTTGGAAGCCAATGCACGTGGCGCAGGATTTGGGTTAGATGCCAATGCACCCCCCTCATTGTTATTGCGCGATTGGTTTCCCCCACCTCCGCACGCGACCAGCACGGGAACGGCAAAAGTTGCCGATAAAAAATAACGTCGTTTCATAAACAGTTTTCCTAACATGAAAGATGAACACCCGTCACAGCCATTGCCGTAACAACCAATTTGGCAAGCAAGGCAGATTTCCCCGCACCACCCATATTTGTAAATTTACAAATTTCAATGTAGTTTTATAAATATTTAAAGTAATTGTATGAACATGATGAAACCTGCCAACCTGGTGTAAACCCTAGAAACATAACTTTTTTCCCACGCAAAAGCGCAAGCACAGAAGCGCCCGAGGCAGCGCCCCTAACATCGATTGGCTAGCGATTTTTTTGCCGACATAGGTGCCCAAAGCCTTCCATCGGTTGGACTTCAGACTGAGCGCGAAAAGAGTTTTTCTACCAAGCCTGTGACGTTCTTGGTTTTGCGAAAGATACCGGCCGTGGCCCAGAACTCCGCGAACCCAGCGGCCTGCGCCACAGCCGTTTTTGCGCTGAACTACTTCACCAGTGCGATGCGTGTATCAGCTTCGCACCAGCCCTTAATGCCAGCCTTTAATAGGCATGGGTTTTCCCGGTTTTTGGGCTGGTCAACTGCCACATTGCGGTTGATGCCGCCGTGCGCACGCTAGACATACCTGGATGCCTAGTGCAGCGCCACCACGCGCAGCACCTCTTGCGCGTAGGCTTCGAGTTTTTTGGCACCGATGCCGCTGATGCCTTGCAGGTCGGACAGGCTGGTGGGCGCACGTTGGGCGATGGCGGCCAATGTGGCGTCGTGGAAGATGACGTAGGCGGGCAGGTTGTGTTCGCGTGCCACCTCGGCGCGCCAAGCTTTGAGCGCGCCGTAGCGCAACAAGGCCGTGCCGTCGAGTGCAATCGGGGTTTTGACTACGGCGCTTTGGCGTGCGTTTTTACGGGTTTTGCCCGCGCCACTGCCCGCATTGCCCGCCACGGATTCGCGCAGCATGACGGGGGTCTCGCCTTTGAGCACGGCACGCGACTGCGCGGTCAACATCAAGGTGTTATAGGCTTGGCTGTTCACGGCCAAGGCGTCCATGGAGATGAGTTGGCGCAGCACGCTGCGCAGCTGCATTTCGCTGTAGTCGCTGCCGATGCCAAAAGTGCTTAGGCTGTGGTGGCCGTATTGCTCGATTTTTTCGGTGGTTTTGCCGCGCACAATGGCCATGACGTGGCCCGCCCCAAAGCTGATGTCGCCCATTTTTTGGATGCGGTAGACGGTGCTGAGCAGTTTGCGTGCCGCATCGGAGCCGTCCCAGACGGCGGGCGGCTCTAGGCAGTTGTCGCAGTTGCCGCAGGGGGTGCTGGTTTCGCCAAAGTAGGCGAGCAAGCGCACGCGCCGGCATTGCGCGGCTTGTGCCAGGTCGAGTAGGGCGTCGAGTTTGTTGCGCAGGATTTGTTTGAAGTTTTCTTCGGCGGGGCTTTCATCGATCATGCGGCGTTGGTTGACCACGTCTTGCAGACCGTAGCACATCCAGGCGTGCGCGGGCAGTCCGTCGCGGCCTGCGCGGCCTGTTTCTTGGTAGTAGCCTTCGATGTTTTTAGGCATGTCCAGGTGGGCCACAAAGCGCACGTCGGGTTTGTCAATGCCCATGCCAAAGGCAATGGTGGCGACCATGACGATGCCTTCTTCGCGCAAAAATTGGTCTTGGTGGCGTTGGCGGACTTTGCTGTCCAAACCGGCGTGGTAGGGCAAGGCGTTGATGCCCGCCTCCACCAAGGTTTGCGCCATGTCTTCGACTTTGCGCCGCGATTGGCAGTAGACGATGCCCGCGTCGCCTTCGTGGTTGCGCTCTATGAAGCGCAGCAGTTGGGGCGTGCTGTCGCGTTTTTCGACGATGGTGTAGCGGATGTTGGGGCGGTCAAAGCTGCTGATGAAGCTGCGCGCCTCTTGCAAGGCCAGGCGCTCGACGATGTCTTCGCGGGTGAGGTCATCGGCGGTGGCGGTGAGGGCAATGCGCGGCACGCTGGGGTAGCGCGCATGCAGCACGGCCAGGGTGCGGTATTCGGGGCGGAAGTCGTGGCCCCATTGGCTCACGCAATGCGCCTCGTCAATGGCGAACATGCTGAGCTGGGCGTCTTCGTACAAAAAGTCCAACAACGCTAAAAACCGCGCTGAGGTGACACGCTCGGGGGCCGCGTAGAGCAAGGTGAGGCTGCCATCGCGCATGCGCTGCTCGACTTGGTAGGCCTCTTGGCTGGTGAGGGTGGAGTTTAAAAAAGCCGCTGGCACGCCGGCCTCGTGGAGCGCGCCGACTTGGTCGTGCATGAGCGCAATCAAAGGCGAGATGACGATGGTTAAGCCCAGCCCGGTTTGCTGGCGCGCAATCGCTGGGACTTGGTAGCACAGGCTTTTGCCCCCGCCGGTGGGCATGAGGACCAAGGCGTCACCACCGGCCACCACGTGCTCTACGATGGCTTGCTGCGGGCCACGAAAAGCACTGTAGCCAAAAACGTCTTGCAGTATGCGCTGTGGGTCCACGGTATCTTCTACATTCCAAATACTGGCAGAAGCTGGTTAAAGCTGCTAACAACTGCCAAAAACTGCCAAAAAAACAACAAAATGGGCCACTGAGCCCGCTTGCGCAAACGCCAGAAAAACCCGGAAAACGCAGGCCAATTCGGGCGCTGCACCGCATTGCGCGCCATGCGAGGGCCGTGCGGACCGATGTTGCGAAAGGGCCATGATACTTGCTCTTGCCAAGTGGGCGGCCAACCTGCGCGCCTGTCAAGAGCCCTCAACTTACTGCGGCAGTGGTCGATAAAGCTCTCAGTAGCATGCGCTGCGTAGCATAAATCTTGCCACACAGCCAGCTTGTAAAAGCACACGAATTCACCATTATTATCAATTTTAATGGCGTTGTACATGTTATTATTTTGACAAACAAACAGGGGGGCCAATGAATATGCTAACAGCTGGAACAGAGGCTGCACTGGGCGATGTTGTCGCACGTGCTGCACAAAAACGTCCTGAGAAACTGCGCTTAGGCGATGTGCTGGTCAACCAGAAGCTGATCTCTCAGGAGCAGCTGCAAAATTGCCTGACATTGCAGCGCAGCAGCGGCAAAAAGATGGGGCGCTTGTTGATTGAAACGGGCGTGATTACCGAGGAGCTGTTGGCCAACGGTTTGGCGCGCCAGCTGCGCATTCCCTACGTGAATTTGAAGACTTTTCCGTTTCGCACCGAAGTGGTCAAGTTACTGGCCGAGACGGCAGCGCGGCGCTTTAAGGCGCTGGTGCTCGAAGACCGCAGCGACGCCTTGTTGGTGGCTATGTCGGACCCGCTGGATTTGTTTGCATTCGATGAGCTCACGCGCCTTCTCAAACGCAACATTGCCATTGCAGCGGTGCCCGAGAGCCAGTTGTCGATTGCGTTTGACCGACTGTACCGGCGCACCGAAGAGATCAGCGGCCTGGCGCGGGCATTGGAAAAAGACATTGGCGACACGGTTGATTTTGGCGAACTCAGTGCCAACGTGGGGCTAGAGGGCGCGCCCGTGGTGCGCTTGCTGCAATCGGTGTTTGAGGATGCCATGCAGGTCGGCGCCTCGGACGTGCACATTGAACCCCAAGAAAGCAATTTGCAAATTCGGGTGCGGGTCGACGGTGTGTTGCAAATCCAAACCCAGGCCGACAAACGCATTGGCGGGGCGCTGGCGCAGCGCCTCAAACTCATGGCGGGCTTGGATATTTCTGAAAAGCGCTTGCCGCAAGATGGCCGCTTTAGCGTGCGCGTCAAGGAAGCCACGGTGGACGTGCGGCTGTCGACGCTGCCCACCAACTACGGCGAGTCGGCTGTGATGCGCTTGCTGGTGCAAGGCAATGGCATGCGCCGGCTCGATAGCATTGGCATGCCCGCGCCCATGCTGGCGCGTTTGCGCGAGGTGCTCAACCGCAACGCAGGCATGGTCTTGGTGACCGGCCCCACCGGCTCGGGCAAAACCACCACGCTGTACGCGGCGCTGGCCGAAGTCAACTCCAGCGGGCTCAAAATTATCACCGTAGAAGACCCGGTGGAGTACCGCCTTGAGGGCCTCACCCAGGTGCAGGTCAACGACAAGATTGAACTCACTTTTTCCAAGGTGCTGCGCTCGTGTTTGCGCCAAGACCCCGATGTGATTTTGGTGGGCGAGATGCGCGACACCGAGACCGCGGAGATTGGTTTGCGCGCCGCGATTACGGGGCACTTGGTGCTGTCTACCTTGCACACCAACGATGCCATGAGCACGCCGTTTCGCCTGCTGGACATGGGCGTGCCCGCCTTCATGGTGGCCACCGCCTTGCAAGGCGTGATTGCCCAGCGTTTGCTGCGTCTGAATTGCCCCGAGTGCGCCGCCCCGCACAACCCCAGCGCCCAAGAAAGCGAGTGGCTCGCCGCCATGCTGCGCGCAGGCGATCCCCAAGATGCCGCAGTCCCCGTGCACGCCATGCAAGGCGTGGGTTGCTCTGCCTGCAACGGCACGGGCTACACCGGGCGTCAAGGGGTGTACGAACTGCTAGAGATGGACCCCCAACTCACGCAAGCGGCCTCGCAGTCCGACCCGACCACCTTCATCGCCCTGGCCCGTGCACGCATGCAGGGCCAAACCATGGCTTACCACGCCTTAGCGCTGGTGCGCCAGGGCCGCACCTCGTTGGCCGAGGCGATGCGCATTGGCTTCGAAGTTGAGCCCCCCATAGAACAGGAATGAATGCATGGCAACGTACAAATGGCGTGGACGCAACCAACGCGGTGAAGCCGTCTCCGGCGAACTGGACGCACTCACCGAGGGCGGCATTGCCGACCAGTTAATCGCCATGGGGGTGGCTCCCACTTTCATTGCAGAGCAGGACAAGCCGTCTGAATCGGCAGAAGAAATCGGCTGGCTAGCGCGCCTGATGCGCCCAACCGTCGACAGCGAAGACGTGCTGCTTTTCTCGCGCCAGATGTACACCCTGAACAAGGCCGGCGTGCCTATTTTGCGGGCCTTTTCGGGCTTGCAGGCCTCCACCACCAAGGTGGCCATGGTGGAGTTTATTCAAGACATTCGCGCCAGCCTAGACCAGGGCCGCGAACTGTCTGCGGCCATGGCCCGGCACACGGAAATCTTGGGTTCGTTTTACGTCTCCATGGTGCGGGTGGGGGAGATGACGGGGCGCTTAACCGAGGTATTTTTGCGCCTGACCGAGCACATTGAGTTTGAGCGCGACATTCGCGAGCGCATCAAACAAGCCATGCGTTACCCGATGTTTGTGACCTTTGCCATGGTGGTGGCCATTGTCATCATTAACGCCCTGGTGATTCCCCAGTTTGCCAAGACCTTTGCCAGCTTCAACGCGCAGCTGCCGCTGATTACGCGGGGCTTGATTGGCTTTTCCAACTGGATGCTCAATTACTGGGCCGTGCTGCTGGCCGCTGTGGTGGGGCTGATTTTGGGCGTGCGCGCCTACCTGCGCACCGAAGAGGGTTTGTACCGCTGGGACACTTTGAAACTCAGGCTCCCAATTGTGGGCAATATTGTTTTAAAGGCCACGCTGGCGCGCTTTGCCCGCAGCTTTGCGCTCTCTAGCCAAAGCGGCGTGCCGCTGGTGCAAGCCCTGACCGTGGTGGCGCAAACCGTAGACAACAGCTTTATTGGCAGCCGCATTGAGCAAATGCGCGATGGCATTGAGCGCGGCGAAAGCATTTCGCGCTGCGCCACGGCCACGGGCGTGTTCACCCCGGTGGTTTTGCAGATGATCAACGTGGGCGAAGAAACCGGCGAGCTGGACAAGCTCTTGTTCGAGATTGCCCAAATGTACGAGCGCGACACCGACTACGCCATCAAAGGCCTGTCCTCCGCAATCGAGCCCATTTTGCTGTGCCTGATTGGCGGCTTGGTGCTGCTGTTGGCGCTGGGCGTGTTTTTACCGCTGTGGAACCTGGGCCAAGCCGCCAAAGGTATTTGAACGTGTACCCCAAGCCCCGGTCACAGCTTGCAGCCAGCTTTTCGCGCCGCCGCATTTTCGAGTGGGGCGTGATGGGTGCTGTCGTTTTAATGCTGCTGCTCATTGGCCTGTGGTATGCCCGCAAACTACAGGCACAAGCAGAGTTTTACACCGCGCAATCCACCTTGGGTGCCCTGCGCACCGCGCTGGTTATTCACCAATTGCAAAGCGCACTCGGCCACACGGCCACACAGCACTCCAAAGCAACACCTATTTCGGCAGCAACATCAACGCTGGCATCGGCATCCACCAGCTTGGCAACCGCCTTGGCAGCCACCGCCCCCGCCTCGGTGCCCAACCCCTTCACCCTGCTTGCACAAGAGCCCGTCAACTACAACGGCGAACGTAGCAGCACCACCACCACAGATTGGGTGCCCGGCATGTGGATGTTCGATCCGCAATGCCCTTGCATTGGTTACCTGCCCAAGTACTTCCAAAGCACAACAAACACCACTACCAACACCACGGCCACGCAACCTCTGTGGTTTTTTTTCAAAACGGTCGACAACGCGCCGACCCTGGTTGTTCAACACGCTTATGAATGGGAGGGCTTATTTATTCAATAATGAAAAAATTATTACAAAATTTAATATAAATGATAATTATGAAATGATCATTTGTATACAATTAAATTGTTAGTATGTTATGCTGCGAAAATTCTATTTTTTGTTTTCGCAGTCAGTAACCCAATCAATCCATCAACAATAGGAATTTTAAAAATGAAAGCAATGCAACGTGGTTTTACGCTAATCGAATTGGTAATGGTGATCGTCATTTTGGGCGTGCTCTCCGCTGTAGCACTGCCCAAATTTGTGGACCTGAAGTCCGATGCCCAACAAGCCGCCATTGACGGTGCAGCAGGCGCACTGAACTCGGCCATGGCCATTAATTACGCCGCTTACAACGTGTCTTCCGCCAAGGGCACACGGCTGAATGCCGCAACGCCCATTAAAACCTTGATCACTGCGGGTGGCGTAGTGGGCTGGGGCACACAAGTTGAGGTCAAAGAAGATGGAACTTGCGATGGGATCGGGGCTGGCAAAACCGCGTCTGGATCGATACAGCTCAAGACTGACACCACCAAGACAGCCACCGTCACCTCCATTTGCACGGGCTAAACATTGCAACTGCGGCGCACGCACGGCATGCCTGATTCATCTGCCTATTCATAAAGCACTTGGGGCATGTACAGGCAGTTAGCAAGCGCATGACGCCCAAGGTGTAGCACCTTGGGCGCACAGGCACTTTGTGATGCTTTTGCTTTATTTGCGGTATTTGTGGCATGCGCATGAAAGCAAAACAGGCCCGGTAAAAGGGGTTTATTCATGGGCTTGGCAGCAACGAAGCAAGGCAAAAATGGCAATGCCAAAGTGGCGACGAAACGTGCATTCACCCCGCCCCACCCCGCAGGAGCTGCCATAGCGCAGGGTTGCAATTGAGGTTGCGGTTGCGGCTTCGATTGCGGATTGCGGATTGCGGATTGCGGATTGCGGA
>JBIPME010000072.1:0-7638 GCA_044369275.1 Rhodoferax sp. | reverse complement strand
CGCGTTGAACGCTGGTTGGAAGTTTAAGCCGGCGGTGCGAGTAGAGCGGGCAGCTGGGTGGGCCAAGCAGGGCTGAAGGAGAAAGAGCTTTTCTGCTTCAGGCGCAGGCTTGGCATGCAGAGGGCTTAGGCCCCGGGCGCTTGGACGCCCAGGCGTTGCATCAGGCCTGCGGTGGAGGCGTCAAGGCCTTCGGTGTTGCCGCTGTACAGGCGCTGTTCAATGTCTTTGGCCAGCACTTTGCCCAGCTCCACACCCCATTGGTCGAAGCTGTTAATGCCCCAGACGCTGCCACTGACAAAGACGCGGTGTTCTTGTAGCGCAATCAGTGCGCCCAAGCTGGCGGGGGTGAGGTCGTCGAGCACAAAGAAGGTGCTGGGGCGGTTGCCGACAAAGTGTTTGTGGCCACCGGCATCGGTTTTGCCTTGCATCAAGGCTTGGGCTTGGGCGAGCGCATTGGCCAGCAGCAGGGGGTGGTGGCCCGGCAGCGCGTGGCGTGGGGTTTTGACGGCAATCAGTTCCAAGGGGATGACGTCGGTGCCTTGGTGCAGCATTTGAAAGTAGGCGTGCTGCCCGTTGGTGCCGGGCTCGCCCCAGAGCACGGGGGAGCTGTCAAACGCCAAGGGCGTGCCGTTGGCGTCCACGCGTTTGCCGTTGCTTTCCATCTCCAGTTGTTGCAAATAGGCCGGTAGGCGGCGCAGGGCGCTGTGGTAGGGGGCAATGCTGCGGCTGCGCAAGCCGTGGAAGTTGCGGTACCACACGTCCAAGAGCCCCAGCCGCACGGGCAGATTGTGGGCCAGCGGCGCGGTGCGAAAGTGTTCGTCCATCGCATGCGCACCCGCCAAAAATTCGCGGAATCCATCGGCGCCAATGGCAATGGCCAGGGGCAAACCAATGGCGGACCACAGCGAGTAGCGGCCCCCCACCCAGTCCCAAAAGCCAAAGCAGGTGTCAATGCCAAACGCTTGTGCGGCAGCCACGTTGGTGGTGAGGGCGGCAAAGTGGCGGGCAATGTCGCTGCCGCCTTGGGCTTGAAACCATGCCTTGGCCGATTGGGCGTTGGTCATGGTTTCCAAGGTGGTGAAGGTTTTGCTGGCGATTAAAAACAGGGTGCTGTGCGGGCGCAGGGTTTGCAGGGTGGCGTTGAGTTCGTGGCCATCGACGTTGCTAACAAAGTGCAGCCGTTTGCCACTTTGTGCGAATGCGTCCAGGGCGAGCACCGCCATTTGGGGGCCCAAATCCGAGCCGCCAATGCCAATGTTGACCACGTCGGTGATGGCCTGGTCGCCGCGAATGCGCTGTGCATAGGCCAGCATGGCGTCGAGCGTTTGCTGCACTTTGGCGCGTTCGTGGCCTTCGTCCAGAGCCGATTCGCCTTGGGCGGGCGCAGGGTAGGGCGCTGCATCGCGGGGTTTGCGCAGCAGCACGTGCCAAACGGCGCGCTGCTCGGTGGTGTTGATGGTCTGGCCTGCAAACATGGCGTCGCGGTGGCCTTCCAAGCCGCATTGCTGGGCCATTTGCAGCAGCAGTTCTTCGGTGGCGGTGTCGATGAGGTTTTTAGACAGGTCGGCAAACACGTAGGGCGCGTTTTGGCTCAAGCGGCTAAAGCGTTGGCTGTCTTGCGCAAAGGCTTGGCGCAGGTCCAGGTGTTGGGCTTGGCTTTGGAAATGTGCTTGGAGTGCGTGCCAAGCGGGGGTGTTGTCACATCGGGTGCGTTGCATGGGAACCTTTCAGGCGGCAAGTAAGAGCTGTTCGAGTTTGACGGCGTCCACGCAAAAAGCGCGAATGCCTTCTGCAAGTTTTTCGGTTGCCATGGCGTCGTGATTGAGTGCGAGGCGAAAACTTGCCTGGTCAAAGGAAACCGGCGCCAAGTCCATGGCCTGGGCTGTAGCCGTGTTGAGTGTGGGCTGGAGTGGGACGGTGCTGGCGGCCAATTGGGCGAGCAGCTCGGGGCTGATGGTGAGCAGGTCGCAGCCCGCCAAAGCCGTGATTTGCCCCACGTTGCGAAAGCTCGCACCCATGATTTCGGTGCCAATGCCAAATTTTTTGTAGTAGTTGAAAATTTGCGTTACAGACAGCACGCCGGGGTCGCGTTCGTTGGCGTTCTCGGCCTCAACCCATTGGGGGCCTGCGGATTTTTTGTACCAGTCGTAAATGCGGCCTACAAAAGGTGAAATGAGTTGGACCTTGGCCTGGGCGCAGGCAATGGCTTGGCAAAAAGAAAACAGCAGCGTCAGGTTGGTGTGAATGCCTTGGCGCTCCAGTGCCTGGGCTGCGGCAATGCCCTCCCAAGTTGCGGCAATTTTGATCAGCACCCGGTCCGTGGCGATGCCCTGGGCTTGGTAGAGCGCCATCAAACGCTGGGCCCGGGCGATGGTGGCCTGGGTGTCAAAGCTCAGGCGCGCATCGACTTCGGTGGAGACGCGCCCCGGGATGATGGACAAAATTTCGCAACCAAAGCGCACCAGCAACCGGTCCACGATTTCGTCCAAAGGTTGGCCGTGGCATTGTTGCGCCGTGGTTTGCAACAGGGGGGCGTAGTCTGGCTTTTGCACCGCTTTCAAAATCAACGAGGGGTTGGTGGTTGCATCTTGGGGTTGAAAGACTGCGAGTTGTTTGAAGTCGCCCGTGTCGGCCACCACGGTGGTGTAGCGCTTGAGCGCATCAAGCTGGCTGAATGTGGGCGAAGGCTTTGGTGTGGCGTCGGCGGTGGTGGCGTTCATGGTGTGATTGAGGAGTTGTGGGTGTGTTGCGGATGGGTTGCGGATGGGTTACTGACGGCGTTGTAGATGGAGGATTGTGGGCTGATTGTGGTGAAGTTTTCTTGAATTATCAATGAAACAAAGTTACATTACCAAGTCTTTAATCTTGTAACTTTAAATCATGAGCTTTGACCTCGTTTTGTTTGGTGGCACTGGCGATTTGGCATGGCGCAAACTGATGCCCGCATTGTTTCAGGCTTTTCGCCACGGTACTTTACCGCCGAATGGCCGCATTATCGGGGTGGGGCGCGATGATTTGAGCCATGCCCAGTACCGCGATTTGATTCGCCAGCGTTTTGAAAAGGTCGAACTTGCCAAACGCCCCAGCACCGAAGAGTTTGAACAGTTCGCGGCACTTTTAGAGTTCGTGCGCATGGACCTGTCTAAACCCGCAGACTACGCCGCCTTGGCCCAGAGCCTGCAAAGCCGCGCCGCCGATACGGTGGTGATGTACGTGGCCACCGCCCCTTCTTTGTTTACCACGGTGTGCGAACAGCTCGCCAGCGCGGGGCTGAACACGGCGAGCACCCGCGTGGTGTTGGAGAAGCCCTTGGGCCACGATTTGGCCTCCAACCGCACCATCAACCAGACCGTGCGGCGCTTTTTTGAAGAAAAACAGGTTTTCAGGATTGACCACTATTTGGGCAAACCTGCGGTGCAGAATTTGTTTGCGCTGCGCTTTGGCAACGCTTTGTTTGAGCCTTTGTGGCGGCGTGAACACATTGCCAATATTCAGATCACCATTGCCGAAGACCTGGGGGTGGAAAGCCGGGGGGCTTTTTACGAAAACACCGGGGCCTTGCGCGACATGGTGCAAAACCACGCCTTGCAGCTCTTGTGCGCCATTGGCATGGAGCCGCCCATCAATGCCCATGCGGATGCGATTCGCGATGAAAAGCTCAAAGTGCTGCGCTCACTCAAGCCTTGGACGCTGGAGTCTTTGTCCCAAGACGTGGTGCGTGGCCAATATGCCAGCGGCAGCAGTGGCGGCGCGAAGGTGCCCGCATACCGCGAAGAAAACGGCGTCAACCCCCAAAGCAATACCGAGACCTTTGTGGCTTTGCGCACCGAGATTGCCAACTGGCGCTGGGCGGGTGTGCCCTTTTACATACGCACGGGCAAGCGCTTGGCCGGACGCGATGCGCGCATTGTGATTAATTTCAGGCCCACACCGCACGCGATTTTCAACTCCAATGTCGGCATGGCCAACAGACTGGTGATCAACTTGCAGCCCAAAGACGGTTTGGAGCTGCACTTGCTCGCCCAAGGCCAGTCGAACCGCAAGGCCGCGCAGTCGCTGGCACCGGTGCAACTGGATTTGGATTTTGACAAGCGTTTTGGTTCGGAGCGTGTGGGCGCGTACGAGCGGCTTTTGCTGGACGTGATTGATGGTCGCTTGAATTTGTTTGTGCGCAGCGATGAGCAAGAAGAGGCCTGGCGCTGGGTTGAGCCCATTTTGAACCACTGGGCTGCGGATGCCCAAGGCCCGCGCCTGTATGCGGCAGGCACCTGGGGGCCGAGCGCCTCGAGTGCCATGATTGCCCGCGATGGTTTTTGTTGGGCAGAAGAGTCCTGATGGCAGCGCCTGATTGGATGGTGCGCAATGCCTTTTGGTCCATTTCAAGTGCAGCAAGGTCAAGGTATGCTTGAACGTATTCGGGCCTCGTTGCCCTCTTTGGCCCCGGCGGAGCAGCGCGTAGGCAAGCTGTGTTTGGCCGACCCCCGCGTGTTTGCCAAATTGCCCGTGCGCGAATTGGCCGACCGCGCCCACGTCAGCAAGCCCACCGTGGTGCGGTTTTGCCGCAGCGTGGGCTATGACGGCCTGTCGGATTTCAAGCTCAAACTGGCAGGCACGGTCAACGAAGGCGTGCCCTTTATCCACCGCAGCGTGGACGTGGACGACAAGACCAGCGATGTCACCGTGAAAGTGATCGACAACACGGTGGCCGCGTTTTTGAAGTACCGCAACGATGTCTCTAGCGTGCAGATTGAAAAAGCGGTGCATGCGATTTTGCAAAGCTACAACGCGGGCAAGCAAATTCAGTTTTTTGGCGTGGGTAACTCGGGCGTGGTGGCGCAAGATGCGCAGCATAAATTTTTCCGACTCGGCATCCACACCACCGCCTACAGCGATGGCCACATGCAAGTCATGAGCGCCTCCATCATGGGGCCGGGCGATTGTGTGGTGGTCATCAGCAACTCGGGGCGCACCCGTGACCTCATGGACGCCTGCGATATTGCCCGCAAAAATGGCGCAACCACGATTGTCATCACCGCCAGCCATTCGCCCTTGGCCAGTGCGGGCCACATCCACCTCAGTGCGGACCACCCCGAGGGCTTTGACAAATACAGCCCCATGGTGTCACGGCTGTTGCACCTGATGATTGTGGACATTTTGGCCACCTGCGTGGCCCTGCGCATTGGCAGCGCCAAGCTGCACCCCATGCTCAGCGAGATGAAACACAATCTGCGCAATAAACGCTACACCTGAAACGCCACGCCTTGAACGCCGCGCTTGAAACGCGGTTGCCTGAAGCGCTGTTGTCTGAAATGGCATGCATGAAACGCCCTAGCTAAAACGCCGTGCCTGACGTTGGCCGCAGACGGCGCAGCGCTGGCGTCGCGATCAATCGGCTGACGTAGCGGGAGGCGTTGCCTCGCCCGTGTCGGTGAAGTCAAAGTCGATGTCTAGCTCCACCTCCGCTTGTGCACTGAGCAGCGAGTGCTCGTTGAGAATGGCGTAAGCGATTTCGGGGTGCGTGCGCATGCATTTGCGCACCGCTGCGGGCAGCGATTTTTGGGTCTTGCGGCACAGCCCCAGTTGCTCGGCGAGCGTGATCCGAAACCCCAGCACGGTGCGCACGCCACGGTGGCTGGGCGCAATCTTCAGCACAATGCCCACTTGCTTCTCGATGTTGGCAATCACCCGGCGCAGCTCGTCCCAGCTGGTCACCGCCTCCACACGCGCCAGCATTTTCTTTTCTTCGCTTGCGGTCAGCCACAAAATGCGCTGCGCCGCTGGTGTTGCATGCGCCAGCTGCTCGCGTTTACAGGCACACACGCCAGGCGGGCATGGGGTGCGCAGGGGCGGTGGTGGGGTGGTGGTTTGCACTATGCCCTGCGCTATGGGCGAGCAGCCAGCGATTGCAGGGCCACACGCGCAGCGGCCAAATCCCAAGCGGCTTGGCCTACGGTTTTGAAGATGGGCAAGGCGGGCAAGGCGGGCAAGGCGGGCAAGGCGACCAAGGCGGGCAAACCAGCCGCGCTGGGGCTGCGGGGTGTTTGCAGCAGGTCGGCCAGGCTGCGGACTTGGCTCCAATCTACCTTGGCTTGCAGCAGGTCGCCTGCTTCGTGGCGTGCGCCTGCGAGGTCGTCTACCACGATGCGGCGGCTATGCAGCAGGGCGCTGGGCAGCTCGGCCATGTCGGGCTTGAATGCGCCTACGCCAATGGCCAGGGTCTGGGCGGGCAGATGGGCGGGGATGACGGGTGTGCGCGAGGTGGTCAAGGCGATGACGAGGTCGGTTGGCGGCATTGCCTGCGCCAGCGAGTCGCTGCGCAGGGCCTGGGCTTGTGTGCCGGGGTGGCGCTGTTGCAGGGCGGCGCAAAAGGCTTGGGCTGCAGCAAGCTCGCGTGCGGCTATCCAGAAGTTTTGCACGCCAAAGTACGCCACCAAGGCGTCGGCATGCGCCCAGGCTTGGGCACCGGTGCCGATTAGCAGGGTGCTTTGGGGGGGCTGGGGGGCCAAGGTTTGGATGCCCAAAAGGCTGACCGCTGCGGTGCGCCGGGCCGTTACGGTGGGGCCATCCAAGAGGGCCAGACGCCGGCCGGTGGCGCTGTCGAAAACAACCACTTCGCCTTGAATCACCGGCAAGCCCAAGGCGGCATTGCCAGGGTGCACGGTGACCAGTTTGGTCACGCCGATGTCGCAGGCCACGGCGGGCATGCACAGCAGCACGCCCGCCTGCGTTGCGGGCACCACCAAACGCTCTGGGGCCGCAATGGCGTTGGCGGCGCGTTCGAGGGCGGCTTGCGCGATGGCGGGCACCAGGCGCGCGTAGGGCAGGGCTTGGGCGGTTTGGTCGGGGGTAAATACCTGCATGGGGCTTGAACGGCGGGGCTTGGGTGGATGGCTTGAAAGGCGGCTTGAAAGCAGGGGCTGCAGGGCTTAGCGTAAAAAGAAGCCCGTGGGAAACGGGTCTTGTTCTTCGCGCACCCATTGGTGGTAGCCCATGATGTGGGCGTGGCCACTGACCTGGGTGAGTGCGGCGTCGAAGTCGCCGACCTTGAGGGCTTGGGTGACTTGGACTTCGAACAAGCTGCCCACAATGCTGGCATTGACATAGGTTTGGCCCAGCGCGAGCTGCCCGCGTAAGAACAGCTGTGCTGCCCGGCCCGAGGTGCCGGTGCCGGTGGGGGAGCGGTCGACTTCGCGGTCAGCGAAGATGCAGACGTTGGATTGGTCGGCCCCTTCGCATTGCGGGCTGCTGTCGATGATGGTGCCGTAGAGTTGGTTTAAACCAGGTTCTAGGGGGTGGACGATTTGGACTTGTGCCACCACGGCGGCTTTGGTTTCTGCGCCCAGTTGGATCAGGTTGCGAACCAGTTCGGGGCGCACGCTGAGCTGCGCTTGTGCGGCGTTGATGTAGTAGTAAAAGGCGCCGCCAAAGACGATGTCGCCCACAATGGGGCCAAAGCTTGGGGTGGTGACACGCACATCGCGCTGGTAGATGAATGCGGGCACATTTTGAAAGGTGACTTTGCCTGCGCGCTTGCCGTCCCACTCCACCCAGGCCTCAATGAAGCCCGCTGGCGCGTCAAAAGCAATGCGGGTGCGCGGGCTGGTGCGCGGCACATGGCCCAGCTCGACCAGCACTTTG
>JBIPME010000503.1:0-7668 GCA_044369275.1 Rhodoferax sp. | reverse complement strand
CCTGGTGACAACGTATCTATTACGGTCAAATTGATTAACCCCATTGCGATGGAAGAAGGTTTGCGCTTCGCCATTCGTGAAGGTGGTCGTACCGTTGGTGCAGGTGTGGTTGCCAAAATCATCGCCTGATTTTGCCAGTTTTTAAAGGGGTATAGCTCAATTGGCAGAGCGTCGGTCTCCAAAACCGAAGGTTGTAGGTTCGATTCCTACTGCCCCTGCCAACTAGTTTACTGGTTGGGTCATCAGAGAGCCTGCTATTTTTAGCGGGCTTGATTTTCTTATGGATGCGAATTCATTAAGAATCTAATTAAGTTAATCGGAATATATGGCTACAACGCAAGTTCAAACGGTAACCTCACTCGCTGACAAAGCCAAAATTGCAATTGCAGTTGTTTTGTTGATTGCATCATTCGCGGTTTTTCATTTTTTAGCGCCTAAAGGTGTTTTGCTGCAATGGGTGGGTTTGTTATCGGTTTTTCTTGTTTCTCTTGTACTTTTCTTTACTTCTGAATCAGGTCGTCAATTAATATCTTTTGGTTTTAGTGCTTGGGATGAGGTTAAAAAAGTAGTTTGGCCTGCACCTAAAGAAGCAACATTAATAACTGTTTATGTTTTTGGTTTCGTTCTGTTGATGGCAATTTTTTTGTGGTCAACGGATAAAGCGCTTGAGTGGATTTTTTACGATTTGATTCTGGGATGGAGAAAATAAGAATGCAAGCAGATATTAATTTGGCTGATGTTGCGCAGGTTTCTTCACCCAATCCTGATTTGCGTTGGTATGTTGTGCACGCTTACTCTGGCATGGAAAAAGCAGTTGAACGAAATATACAAGAGCGTATCGTAAGAGCTGGAATGCAGAATAAGTTTGGTCGTATTTTGGTTCCGATGGAAGAAGTTGTAGAAGTTAAGAATGGCCAAAAGAAAACCACTGAACGTAAATTTTTCCCGGGTTATGTGTTGGTGGAAATGGTAATGGACGATGAAAGCTGGCACCTTGTTAAGCATACCAACAAGGTTACTGGTTTCGTAGGAGGCGCAAAAAATAGGCCTGCTCCTATATCAGAGTCGGAAGTAATGAAGATCGTGAGTCAGATGCAAGAGGGGACGGATAAGCCTCGGCATAAAATTGAATTTGTGGTTGGTGAGTTTGTTCGCGTCAAAGAGGGGCCATTTACGGATTTCAATGGCTCCGTTGAAGATGTGAATTATGAAAAAAGTAAAGTTCGCGTATCCGTGACCATATTCGGTCGCGCTACACCAGTTGAATTGGAGTTTTCTCAAATCGAGAAAACCTAATTTCTCGATAGACCTGCTTAAGGTCTATTGTTCTTTGCAAAATATTTCGACTGCATGCAAAGGTAAAAAAGTCGCTAACCCCGGGGAGCCAGATTCTGAGTTTTTCAGAGTGAAGGCGTTAATACCCGTAAGGAGAAATCATGGCAAAGAAAATCGTAGGCTTTATCAAGCTGCAAGTGCCAGCTGGTAAAGCAAATCCATCGCCACCTATTGGTCCTGCTTTGGGCCAACGTGGTTTGAATATTATGGAGTTCTGCAAGGCATTTAATGCGCAGACCCAAGGTGTTGAGCCAGGCTTGCCATTGCCGGTGGTTATTACTGCTTTTGCAGATAAGAGCTTTACTTTTGTTATTAAAACACCGCCTGCGACTGTTTTAATTAAAAAAGCAATCAAGTTGGATAAAGGCTCTGCACGTCCGCATATGGATAAGGTAGGTAAAATCACCCGTGCGCAATTGGAAGAGATTGCAAAAACTAAAATGAAAGATATGACCGCTGCTGATTTGGATGCTGCGGTACGCACAATTGCTGGATCTGCCCGTTCCATGGGTGTTAATGTGGAGGGTGTTTAAATGTCTAAGCTCACAAAGAAACAAAAACTGCAAGTTGGGAAAATTAATTCCACTAAGCTTTATCCTTTGACGGAAGCATTGGGTTTGGTTAAGGAATTTGCAAGTGCAAAATTTGATGAATCAATCGATGTTGCAGTGCAACTGGGTATTGATGCAAAAAAATCTGACCAAGTCGTGCGTGGCGCGGTGGTTTTGCCAAATGGAACCGGTAAGACAAAGCGTGTAGCAGTTTTTGCACAAGGTGCGAAAGCGGAAGAAGCCAAAGCAGCCGGTGCCGATATTGTGGGTATGGATGATCTGGCAGCTATGGTTAAGGCTGGTGACATGCCCTTTGACGTTGTTATTGCTGCTCCAGATGCGATGCGTGTGGTCGGTACACTGGGTCAAATTTTGGGACCACGTGGCCTGATGCCTAACCCCAAAGTTGGGACGGTAACACCTGATGTTGCTACTGCTGTGAAGAATGCGAAAGCTGGACAGGTTCAGTTTCGCGTAGACAAAGCGGGTATTATTCATTCTACTATTGGTCGTAAGTCTTTTGGTAGTGAAAAGTTGCAAGGAAATTTGGCTGCATTGGTTGATGCTTTGAATAAAGCCAAGCCAACCTCTAGCAAAGGCGTGTACTTACGCAAGGTGGCAGTTTCTTCCACAATGGGTGTTGGTGTTCGAGTTGATCTCCAAACCATTGCTGCTTAAGTAATATTTATTTGAATTGGAGAAATCCCGTAAGGGACTCTCTAGGTGGTGGGTTGTTGGCAACCAAGTTGTGTTGGTGCCAATAAGTCATCCAAGACCGTTGGCGATTGATCTAGGTCATTCTTAAAATTGTTTTAATAACTAAGCCAACGTAGATGGCGATTCCACTGCAAAGAAATTTGATTTTCTAAACAGTTGGTCGCTGCAATGTAGCGCGTTAATGTGACTTTTGTTACTAAACGCATTGAAAGGAGTTAACCTTGAGTCTTAATCGCAGTGAGAAAGAAGCGGTCATATCTGATGTGACTAGCCTCGCCGCAAAAGCTCAAACGCTCGTGATCGCGGAGTACCGTGGCATCACCGTCGCTGACATGACGAAATTGCGTAATGCTGCACGTAGCAATGGCGTGAGTTTAAGTGTGTTGAAAAACACATTGGCTCGCCGTGCTGTGGAAGGTAGTGCATTTGAAGTTGTGTCCGACCAGATGACCGGTCCCTTAATCTATAGTTTTTCAGAAGATGCCGTAGCAGCTGCGAAAGTGGTTGCCGAGTTCGCGAAGACCAACGACAAGTTGGTAATTCGTGCAGGTGCGTACGGTGGAAAATTGTTAGACGTGAACGGTGTTAAGCAATTGGCAAGCATTCCTTCTAAGGAAGTTTTGTTGGCGCAGTTGTTGGGCTTGATGCAATCCCCTATTTCTCGTACAGCACGTGTGCTGTCGGCCTTGGCGGAACAACGAGGCGCAGGCGCAGCAGCATCTGCTCCAGAAGATGCAGTATCGGCGTAAGCCCGTCTCTGTAATAACCACAAAAAAGTTTAGTTAGGAATTGAAAAATGGCATTTGATAAAGACGCATTTTTGACCGCGCTTGATAGCATGACGGTCATGGAACTCAACGACTTGGTGAAAGCCATCGAAGAGAAGTTTGGCGTAAGCGCCGCTGCAATGGCTGCGCCTGCTACGGGTGGTCCTGCAGCAGCTGCTGCAGAAGAGAAAACCGAATTCAACGTGATGTTGATGGAAGCTGGCGCTAACAAAGTGTCCGTGATTAAAGCTGTCCGTGAGATTACTGGTTTGGGTCTGAAAGAAGCCAAAGATTTGGTTGATGGCGCACCTAAAGCTGTTAAAGAAGGAATTTCTAAAGCAGATGCAGACGCTGCCAAGAAGAAGCTTGAAGAAGCTGGCGCTAAGGTTGAACTTAAGTAATTCGTTAAATAGGACGGTTGGTCGCTTTGGTTTTTTATGGGCGTGCACATTCAATTTTTTTGCTTGTCTACGGTTAAATATAGAATTTTTAGCGTCTCCGGTTCCTATTTGTTGAATTACGGCAGGCTGGTTTAAGAACCAGCCTTTTGTGCTTTCAGAGTGCAGCTGAAAATATGAGTTTTTCGCTTTTATTTTCAAGTGTCTTCTGATCACGACTGCAGAAGATGCCTTGGTACGGGTTATGAGCAACTTGTAACCGTCCGCCAATGATTGGTAGTGGCCAATCACCAAGAATGCCCCTAGTCGCCTAGGACCCCCAGGATTCCTAAGTCTTTGCTCGGAGATCTAATGGCTTATACATACACAGAACGCAAGCGCATTCGTAAAAATTTCGGTAACCGCGATAGTGTGCTCGAAATACCTTATTTGCTCCAAATGCAAAAGGATGCTTACACCGCATTTTTACAAGCAGATGTTGCACCAAAAAAGAGAACTTTAGAAGGATTGCAAGCCGCTTTTCAGGCCGCTTTTCCCATAGTTTCACACAACGGATTGGTGGAGATGAAGTACTTAGAGTACAACCTCGCCAAACCTGGTTTTGATGTGCGTGAATGCCAAACACGTGGCTTAACCTATGCCTCTGCCGTGCGCGCAAAAGTTCAGTTGATTATTTATGATCGTGAATCTTCTACCGCACAAAACAAGGTTGTTAAAGAGGTGAAGGAGCAAGAGGTCTATATGGGAGAAGTCCCATTAATGACCGGAAAAGGCTCATTCATTATTAATGGAACAGAGCGTGTGATTGTGTCCCAGCTGCATCGCTCTCCTGGTGTGTTCTTTGAGCATGACAAGGGTAAGACCCATAGTTCTGGCAAGTTGTTGTTTTCCGCAAGAATTATTCCTTACCGTGGTTCTTGGTTGGACTTTGAGTTTGACCCTAAGGACTTGCTGTATTTCCGAGTCGATCGCAGACGTAAGATGCCAGTGACCATTTTGCTGAGGGCGATTGGCCTGAACAATGAGTCTATTCTTGCGAATTTCTTTGTTAATGACAATTTCCGCCTGATGGACAGCGGTGCCCAAATGGAGTTTGTGGCTGAGCGTTTGCGTGGTGAAGTTGCGCGTTTTGACATTACAGACAAGAGCGGTAAGGTGGTTGTCGCCAAAGACAAGCGTGTTACTGCGCGACATACACGGGAATTGGAGCAGTCAGGAACTACGCACATTAGCGTGCCTGAAGACTTTTTGGTTGGACGGGTGGTTGCCCGCAATGTGGTAGACGAAGATACTGGCGAGATAGTTGCCAAAGCCAATGAAGAGCTAACGGAGTTGTTGCTGAAAAAATTGCGTTCAGCAGGCATTGAAGATTTGAGCTGCATTTACACGAATGAGCTGGATCAAGGTGCTTATATTTCCCAAACTTTGCGCATTGATGACACGACGGATGAATTTGCTGCACGTGTTGCGATCTATCGCATGATGCGTCCCGGCGAGCCGCCGACGGAAGATGCGGTTCAAGCATTGTTCCAACGCTTGTTCTATAACCCTGATACCTACGATTTGTCACGCGTTGGCCGCATGAAGTTCAATGCGAAGATGGGTAGTTCAGATCCTACCGGACCTATGGTTTTAACCAATGAAGATATTTTGGCGGTTGTCAAAATCTTGGTTGATTTGCGTAATGGTCGTGGTGATGTCGATGATATTGACCACTTAGGTAATCGCCGTGTGCGTTGTGTGGGCGAATTGGCTGAGAACCAATACCGTACAGGCTTGGCGCGTATCGAAAAAGCGGTTAAAGAGCGCTTGGGCCAGGCTGAGCAAGAGCCTTTAATGCCGCACGATTTGATCAATAGCAAGCCTATTTCTGCGGCATTGAAAGAGTTTTTCGGTGCCTCGCAGTTGTCCCAGTTTATGGACCAAACCAATCCTTTGTCAGAGATCACGCACAAGCGCCGTGTCTCTGCGTTAGGACCTGGTGGTTTAACACGTGAACGCGCAGGCTTTGAGGTGCGAGACGTGCACGTTACCCATTACGGACGCGTGTGCCCGATTGAAACACCGGAAGGACCAAACATTGGTTTGATTAACTCGTTGGCCCTGTATGCGCGGCTTAATGAGTATGGTTTCATTGAAACGCCGTACCGTCGCGTCATTGACAGTAAAGTCACCATGGAGATTGATTACTTGTCCGCCATAGAAGAGGGCAAGTATGTGATTGCGCAGGCCAATGCGGCTTTGGATAAAGAAGGCCGTTTAACAGGCGACTTGGTTTCTGCCCGTGAAAAGGGTGAGTCCATCATGGTCAGTGCAGAGCGTATCCAGTATATGGATGTGTCACCTGCGCAGATTGTGTCCGTGGCGGCTTCACTGGTTCCTTTCTTGGAGCATGACGATGCGAATCGTGCTTTGATGGGTGCCAATATGCAACGCCAAGCGGTGCCCGTGTTGCGCCCTGAAAAAGCCTTTGTGGGTACGGGAATTGAGCGTGTTTCTGCGGTGGATTCGGGTACCGTTGTGACGGCTACGCGTGGTGGTGTCGTCGACTATGTGGACGCAACCCGTGTGGTAATCCGTGTGAACGATGCCGAAGCGCAGGCGGGTGAAGTAGGTGTTGATATTTACAACCTGATTAAGTACCAGCGCTCTAACCAAAACACCAACATTCATCAACGACCCATTGTGAGCAAGGGTGATCGTTTAACCAAGGGTGATGTGATTGCCGACGGTGCTTCCACTGACTTGGGTGAATTGGCGCTTGGTCAAAACATGTTGGTTGCCTTTATGCCTTGGAATGGCTACAACTTTGAAGATTCCATCTTGATTAGCGAACGTGTGGTGGCGGATGACCGCTATACCTCGATCCATATCGAAGAATTGGTGGTCATGGCCAGGGACACCAAATTGGGTGCCGAGGAAATTACCTGCGACATTCCTAATTTGAGCGAACAGCAACTCAACCGCCTTGACGAATCAGGCATTATTTACGTTGGGGCAGAAGTGCTCCCGGGCGACACTTTGGTGGGCAAGGTCACACCTAAAGGTGAGACCACCTTGACGCCCGAAGAGAAGCTGTTGCGCGCTATTTTTGGGGAAAAAGCCAGCGATGTAAAAGACACCTCTTTGCGTGTTGACCAAGGCTCGCAAGGAACGGTTATTGACGTTCAAGTGTTTACCCGTGAAGGTATTGTGCGTGACAAGCGTGCGCAGCAAATTATTGATGACGAGCTCAAGCGGTTTCGTTTGGATTTGAATGACCAAATTCGGATTGTGGAAGCCGATGCATTTGATCGCATCGAAAAGCTGCTGATTGGCAAAGCGGTTAATGGCGGACCGAACAAGTTGCCTAAGGGCACCAAAATCGATAAAGCCTATTTGTCCTCTGTAGAGCGTTTCCACTGGTTTGATATTCGTCCTACCGAGGAAGAAGTGGCCAGCCAGCTCGAAAGCATTAAAAATTCTTTAGAGCAAACACGGCACAGCTTTGACTTGGCATTTGAAGAAAAGCGTAAAAAATTAACCCAAGGCGATGAGTTGCCAGCGGGTGTTTTGAAAATGGTCAAGGTGTATATCGCTGTGAAGCGCCGCCTGCAGCCAGGTGACAAAATGGCAGGACGCCATGGTAATAAGGGTGTTGTTTCCAAAATCGTGCCAGTAGAAGACATGCCTTATATGGCTGACGGTACGCCTTGTGATATTGTGTTGAACCCCTTGGGTGTGCCCTCACGTATGAACGTGGGGCAAGTTTTGGAGGTCCATTTGGGCTGGGCCGCAAAGGGAATTGGCCAGCGTATTGGCGATATGTTGCAGGCGGAAACCAAAGTTGTCGAAATTCGCCAGCTGATGGAGTCGCTGTACAACGGATCGGGTCGCAAAGAAGCGTTGGAAGAACTCAGC
>JBIPME010000071.1:0-7671 GCA_044369275.1 Rhodoferax sp. | reverse complement strand
AAAGGGTGCGATTCGCTGGACGTATCGAGTTTGTACAAAGGCAGCTCACGGCCGTCTTCCATTTTGATCATCTCTTTGGTATTGGCGCATGAGCGCGTCACAAATTTGAAGTTATTGGACAAGTCCATGAAGCAAACTTCACGGTAGTTGGGGTGAATACCATCTTTCATTCTAAATTCTCCATCAGTTGCGCTAGCCGCGCTGGCCTATCCAGCGTACTTTTCGCGAAAACCAAGCATTGTAAACCGCTGTGCAGGTGCTGGCGCTTAGCCGCCTCTGCGCATCATGTCAAAAAATTCGCTGTTTGTCTTTGTGGCACGCATTTGTTTTAAAACCATCTCCATGGATTCTATTTCGTCCATGTTGTAGAGGAATTGGCGCAATATTCTGGTTTTTTGCAGAATCTCGGGCTGCAGCAGCAGCTCTTCTCTGCGGGTGCCGCTTCGGTTGAGTTGAATCGAGGGGAATACCCGCTTTTCGTACAAACGGCGGTCTAAATGGATTTCTGAATTGCCAGTGCCTTTGAACTCTTCAAAAATCACTTCGTCCATGCGGCTGCCCGTGTCCACCAAGGCGGTGGCGATGATGGTCAGCGAGCCACCTTCTTCGACGTTGCGTGCGGCACCCAAAAAGCGCTTGGGGCGCTGTAGCGCATTGGCATCGACCCCGCCGGTGAGTACCTTGCCGGAGGAGGGGACTACGTTGTTGTAGGCGCGTGCCAGACGGGTGATGGAGTCCAGCAAAATCACCACGTCTTTTTTCAACTCAACCAAGCGTTTGGCGCGCTCGATGACCATTTCTGCAACGTGCACGTGGCGCGCAGCAGGCTCATCGAAAGTGGATGCGATGACTTCGCCCTTGACGGTGCGTTGCATTTCCGTCACCTCTTCGGGGCGCTCATCGACCAGCAAAACCATCATGTGGCTTTGCGGGTAGTTGGCGGAAATGGCGTGGGCGATGTGCTGCATCATGACCGTTTTGCCGCTTTTGGGCGGGGCGACTAACAAAGCGCGTTGGCCTTTGCCAATGGGGGCAATGATGTCGATGATGCGCCCGGTAATGTTTTCTTCGCCTTTGCTCTCGCGCTCTAAACGCATTTGCTCTTTGGGGAACAAGGGCGTTAAATTTTCAAACATGACCTTGTGCTTGTTGCTCTCAGGTGCGCCGCCATTGACTTTGTCGAGCTTGTTGAGTGCAAAGTAACGTTCACCGTCTTTGGGCGTGCGGACTTCGCCCTCAATCATGTCACCCGTGTGCAAGTTAAAACGGCGAACTTGGCTGGGGCTGATGTAGATGTCGTCGGTGCTGGCGGTGTAGCTGGTGTCAGGGCTGCGCAAGAAACCAAAACCATCGGGCAAAATTTCCAGCACGCCGTCGGCAATGATTTGTTCGCCAGTACGGGCCCGCTTTTTGATAATTGCAAACATCAATTCCTGTTTGCGCATGCGGCCCGTATTTTCGATTTCCAGCTCTTCTGCCTGTTTTAGGACTTCGGAGACGTGCAATGCCTTGAGTTCGTTTAAATGCATGGGGGGGTTCCCGTATGGGGTGGTTGCCTAGAGGTCAGAGAAAAGACGAATAGTGTTGAGATTCAGGGGAGATAAAGACAAGGGCTTGTCACGTAACACAGGCCCTGTCATCCAATACCAAGATTTTTGGTCTATTTCTATAGGGTTAGAAATAATGTTGCCGATTATGGCAGGAAAAAAATCCCTCGCTTAATTTCAGCGTAATACGGGGTTTTTACAGAGTGGCTTGTTGATTTCTTGCACGGCGACGGGGCCACTTGAAAGGATGGAGCGGATGGAGCGGACAAGGCGCTTTACCAGCGCTGTGCACCGCTTCGCAATTCCGCAATCGCTTGAGGCGGTGAGCGCCTCAAGCGATTAAACGATTCAGCGATTAAACAATGCAGCGATTAAGCCAATTGCTGGTTGATGAAATCGGTTAACTGGCTTTTGCTCATGGCGCCAACTTTGGTTGCGGCGAGTTGGCCGTTTTTGAACAGCATGAGGGTTGGAATGCCACGAATACCAAATTTTGCGGGTATATCGCGGTTTTCGTCCACATTCATTTTGGCAACTTGCAATTTGCCTTGGTAGGTGGTGGATATTTCGTCCAGAATGGGTGCAATCATTTTGCAGGGGCCGCACCACTCGGCCCAGTAGTCCACCAAGATGGGTTGTTCGCTTTGGAGCACGTCTGCTTCAAACGTGGCATCCGTTACGTGTTTAATGAGTGCGTTCGACATGGTCTTTCCTTTTGAAGTTTTTTATTGCGGCTAAAGTTGCGGCATTGTGACAGAAACTAATTCCCCTATCCCCTCTGGTAAGTCTATCGCTGACATAGAAAAAATTGCGATCTCGGCCGCACGCAATCCCTTTACTTTTACGGCAGACCACCCCGCTATGGCGCTGTGGTTGCATCCTGAGACTGGATTTTTACACCGATTGCACGCCCATTGTGCGCAGCTGGGGGTGCATTTCGCGCGTGTTGTGGTTTTGTTGCCTTATGCCCAGCTACGTCCTTTGGCGATGCGTTTGTGGGCGCAAGCCTTCCCAGATGGTTTTGCGCCTCGCTTTGAAACCACCTTCAATTGGATCAATGGCTTGCGCATGCAAAGCAGTGCGACCACGGACATCCATTTTGATGCGGTGTTTGACAGCCTCACCGCGCACGATTTGTTGCAGCGTGCGGGCCTTGCGCCATCGGAAGCATTGGTGGCTTTGCTGGTGCAGACTGCGCACCAACTCGGGCCCTTGGCCAGTGCGCACCCGCCGCAGGCACGCAGCGATTGGGCCGTCTCTGCCACACACAACGTGGTCTTAGAGGGCAGCGCAGAGGCGCAGCACTTGGAGCACATGGTGGCCCGCATTGCGGTGCAGTGGGCGGCCATCTCGGGGTATGCCAGCGATGTGTTGTTTGAGCCGCAGGTGCGTGCGTCGGTGCAATGTTTGGTGTGGGTGCAGGGCTTGGTGCCCGATCCCATGGAGGCGGGTTTGCAGCGCGTATGGGGTGATCAATTGCATTGCCTGCCTTTGACCGTGAAAGCACCGCAAGGGGCCGTGCAAAGTGCGCTGGCCATGCACGCCTGCACAGACGGGGAGGACGAGGCCCAGCGCGTGGCGGCGTGTGTGCTGCGCCATGTGCAGGCAGGGCGTTTTCCGGTGGCCTTGGTGTCCTCAGACCGGGTGCTGACGCGCCGGGTACGGGCCATGCTGCAAGGTGCGGGGTTGCCCATGCGCGATGAAAATGGCTGGAAACTCTCCACCAGCGCAGCCGCTGCACGCGTGGTGGCGCTGTTGCATGCCTGTGCCAGAAATGTGTCTACCGATGCCGTGTTGGCGTGGCTCAAAGTGGCTCCAGCTTGGACTGCCCAGGCCGATGCGCTAGAGCTGCTGCTGCGGCGTGCGCAGGTGCGTGCGTGGAGCGATGCGCTGAATGTGTCGAGCGTACAGGCGCAAGCCCCGTTGCAGGCTTTGTGCGCGCAGGTCGAGCACCTGCGCCAAGGCTTTGCGGGCCGCCATGGGGTGCCGCATTGGTTGTCCCAGTTGCGCCAGACCTTGGAGGCCTGTGGCCTCTGGGCGTCGTTGCAGGCCGATGGCGCGGGCACGCAAGTGTTGGACATTTTGCATTTGGGCGAGGGCGAACTGGCCGCGTTCAGCGCCTTGGCGGCCAATGCCCTGTGGGGGCAGCGAAAAATGGATGCCTTCGAGTTCACGGCCTGGGTCAAGGCCGCTTTGGAGGGCGCGAGTTTCCAGCCCCTTTACCCAGAGAATGAGGCGCTGGTGATTTTGCCGATGAGCCAGATGCTGGCCCGCCCCTTTGCCGCTTTGGTGCTGGCCGGGTGTGACGAGGTTCGCCTGCCCGCGAGCCCCGAGCCCCCCGGGCACTGGACTGCGGCGCAGCGCCTGGCCTTGGGGCTGCCTTCGCGCGAATCGCTGGGCCAGGCGGTGTATGCGGCTTGGTGGCACGCTTTGCAAACCCCGCTGTGCGATGTGCTGTGGCGCAGCAGCGATGACAGCGGCGAGACGCTGTTGCCCAGCCCCTTGGTGCTGTTGCTGCAATGGGAGACTGCGCACACGCACGCAGCCCCCGACCCGCGTGCAGAGCGCAGTGTGGTCAGCGCCCCGGTGTTCGCCCCCTTGCCCACGGCGGCAGATTTGCCGCTGCGCAGCCTGACCCAGGGCGCTTACGAAGATTTGCGCAATTGCCCCTACCGGTTTTTTGCCATGCGCCTGTTGCGGCTGCAATCGGTGGACGAGCTCGATGGCGAAGTCGATAAGCGCGATTGGGGGGTCTGGCTGCATGCGGTGCTCACCCAGTTTCACACTGCTTTGCAGGCCCAAGGCGCGGCGGTGGCTGCGGGGACTACGGGGACAGCAGCTACGGCAGCTGAAACGGCGGCCACGCAGCCTGCTTTGCTGGAGGCCTCTAGCGTCCAAGTCACCCAAGCCATGGCGCTGCCGCAAGGGGAGTTTTTGCCCTTCGCTGCGGCCTGGCCTGCGGTGCGCGAGGGCTACTTGCAATGGCTGGCCCAGTACCAGACCGATGGCAGCCAGTTCGTTAGCGCAGAGACCGTGCACCAGCAAAATCTGCACGAGTTCCAGCTCAACGGCCGCATTGACCGCATGGACCAAAGCGCCAACGGCCAGCCCGTGGTGCTGGATTACAAAACAGAGGCCTGGAGCAAAACCGCCGCCCGCGTGAAAACCCCTTTGGAAGACACGCAAATGGCGTTTTATGCGGCCCTGCTCAACGACGACCGCGTGCGTGCGGGCTACGTCAACGTGGGCGAAGACGAGACGAAATGGATTGAGCAGCCCCATGTGCTGCTGGCGCGTGACGCCTTGGTGGCCGGCATCGTGCACGACCTGCGGCGCGTGCGCCAAGGTGCTGCCTTGCCCGCTTTGGGCGAGGGCGCCGTGTGTGACTATTGCCAAGCCCGTGGCCTGTGCCGCAAAGATTTTTGGACCACCCCATGAGCAGCGGTAGCAGCGATAGCGCTAGCAGCGATAGCGGCAGTAGCAATGGCAATAGCAATAGCAATGGCAATGGCAATGGCAATAGCAATGGCAATGGCAATGGCAGAAACCACAGCGACCTTGGATTGCCCGCGGCGCAAAACGCCCCTGCGTTTGAACACAATGGCGCCTTGGTGGCACGCCAGCGGTTTTACGAAATCGCCTGCGACCCCCAGCGCAGCGTGGTCGTTGAGGCCTGCGCGGGTGCGGGCAAAACTTGGATGCTGGTTTCGCGCATATTGCGTGCCCTGCTAGAGGGCTGCGCGCCCCAGGACATACTGGCCATCACCTTTACCAAAAAAGCCGCAGGCGAGATGCGCCAGCGCTTGCAGCAATGGCTGTTGGAGTTTGCCCATGCCAGTGACGAGAGCTTGCGCGACGCGCTGCGTGCGCGCGGCCAAATCCAAGCGCCCAGCCCGGCGCAGCTCCAGGCACTGCGCGATTTGCACCTGAACCTGTTGCGCAAGGGCAGGCCGGTGCAAATTCGCACCTTCCACAGCTGGTTTGCCGCACTGCTGCGCAGCGCACCGCTGGCTACATTGCCAGCACTGGGCCTGCCCAGTGCCTATGAACTCCTAGAAGACGATCAAAAAGCGGTGGTCCAAGTCTGGCGGCGGTTTCACACCCGCATTGCGCAAGACCCCCAAGCACATGCCGACTTTGCCGCGCTGGTGGCGCAGTATGGCCGCCACCAAGCGCACAAAGCGCTGGAAGCCGCACTCAACAAGCGCACCGAGTTCGCGCTGGCCGATGCCCACGATTTGGTGGACACCTCGGTCCCCCCTTTTGGCGAAGTGTTTGCCGATTTCCAAGGCCTCAACGACCCCATGGAGCGCGTAGGGACCGCATCCGCACGCAGCCTCTGGCAGCAAGCCGCCAGCGCACTCGGGGCGCAAAAAGCGGCCAAATGCAAAACGGCCGCAGCGGCCTTGGAACGCGCCCTGACCGAGGGCAAGGCGTCCGATATTTTTGCCGCCTTGCTCACCCAAAAAGGCGAGCCCCGCAAACTCGGCGGCGACTTTGAGGGGGCGCAATGGGTCACCCAAGCGCAAGAACTTTTGCTGCGCATTGAACAAGCCCAGCGCCAACACCACGCCTGCGAACACCAGCTGCGCATGGCCCGCCTTAGCCGTGGCCTGCTGGCCGACTACGCCGCCCTCAAACGCGAACGCGGCTGGATCGACATGGGCGACTTGGAGCGCGCCGCCTTGGCGCTGATGTCGGACCCCGTCTCTGGCGCTTGGGTGCAAGAGCGGCTCGATAGCCGCGTGCGCCACCTCTTGATTGACGAATTCCAAGACACCAACCCCCTGCAATGGCAGGCCTTGAGCACCTGGCTGTCTGGCTACACCGGGGCCGGACAGGCCCCCAGCGTCTTCATTGTGGGCGACCCCAAACAAAGCATCTACCGCTTTCGCCGTGCAGAACCCCAGGTTTTCAAGGCCGCCAAAACCTTTGTGGCCCAAGGCCTAGGGGGCGATTTGCTCAGCTGCGACCACACCCGGCGCAACGCCCCCGCCATCACCCAGCTCGTCAACACGGTGATGCTGCAAATGCAAGCGGCCCAGGAGTACGAAGACTTTCGCAGCCACAGCACCGAATCTTCGGACACTGGCCAGATCTACCAACTCCCTGCGATTGCGCGCACGGCACAAGCGCCTGAGGCGTCGTGCGACCCAGCGTCTGATGCATCATCCGGTACATCGCTTGTCGCAGCGTCTGATCCAACCGCGGTTCAATCTGCTGTTCAACCCGCTGTTCAACCCGGTATGGACCCAAGCGCCAGCAGCGAACCCGTCCCCGAATGGCGCGACTCACTGACCACCGCACGCTACGAAGAAGAAGAGGGGCAAAAAATACGCGAATGCCGCCAAGCCGCCCAGTGGCTTGCGCAGCAACTGGATGCACCAGGCAGCACCCTGCGCCCCAAAGACATCATGGTGCTGGCACGCAAACGCGAACGCCTGGGCCTCATGCAAGCCGAGCTGGCCGCCCTGCACATTGCCGCCCAGCAGCCCGAAAAAAACGACCTCACGCAAATGCCCGAAGTCCAAGACGTGATCGCGTTGTTGGACGTTCTCGTCTCCCCCGGCCACAACCTGTCGCTGGCGCGGGCGCTCAAATCGCCCCTGTTTGGCGCAAGTGACGATGACTTGGTGCAGCTGGTTCTATGCCAAAACACACTGCAAAAAAAATTAACCCAGCGCAATCCACCCGATCACCGCAACCCAGCATCGCAGGCGGACCTGGACGCGACCACAGAAGCTGCACCTGAATCGACCGCAGCATCCACTACGGAACCGATTGCGGAGCCCACTACAGAGTCCACGACAGAGTCAACTACAGAGCCGATCACAGAAACCATCCCCCTGTTGAGCTGGTGGCAGGTGCTGCAACAACCCAGCGCTACGCCTAGCGCTGCAAGCCCCTGCGCTGAAGGCGCAGCCGCAACCAGCACCTTGCCAGCGCGCTTGGTCCAAGCCGCAGACACCTTGCGCCTATGGAAAGCCTGGCTCAACACACTCACCCCCCATGACGCCTTAAGCGCCATCTACCACAGCGGCGATGTGCTGGCCCGCTACGCCAGTGCCACGCCCGACACGGCCCGCGAGGCGGTGCTGAGCAACTTGCGCGCCTTGCTGCATGC
>JBIPME010000070.1:0-7713 GCA_044369275.1 Rhodoferax sp. | reverse complement strand
CCTGGACTCAAGGGCTGGGAGGAGACTTTGGTCACTTTTCCATCGACTTTGATGGCCGGGGGGAAATCAGCGGTAATAAACAGATCGCTTCCATTGCGACCGACCATGAGTTTGAGCAGGTCATGGATAAAGGAGGTGGCTTGATCGCGTTCCATAGCAGCTATCCCGGGAAGTTTTCTGGGATTTTGGCTTTGCTACGCGCCTCCGCAGCACTGATGATGTTGCGTTTGACCAGGTCGGTTAGATTTTGGTCCAAGGTTTGCATGCCCAGGCTGTTGCCGGTTTGGATGCTGGAGTACATTTGCGCGACTTTGGCCTCTCGAATCAGATTGCGGATGGCACCGGTGCCCAGCATAATTTCGTGCGCGGCGACGCGGCCCAGTCCATCTTTGGTTTTGCACAGGGTTTGCGAGATCACCGCTTGCAAAGACTCCGACAGCATGGCCCGCACCATCTCTTTCTCTTCTGCGGGAAACACGTCAATAATGCGGTCAATGGTCTTGGCGGCGCTGGAGGTGTGCAGGGTGCCAAATACCAAGTGGCCCGTTTCAGCCGCTGTCATGGCCAAACGGATGGTTTCCAAGTCGCGCAGCTCGCCCACCAAAATGGCATCAGGATCTTCGCGCAAAGCGGACCGCAGTGCGGCCGCAAAGCTTTTGGTGTGGGGCCCCACTTCGCGCTGGTTGACCAGGCATTTTTTAGATTCGTGCACGAACTCAATGGGGTCTTCCACCGTCAAAATGTGCCCAAATTCCGTTTCGTTCAAGTAGTTCACCATCGCCGCCAAGGTGGTGGATTTTCCCGACCCTGTGGGGCCTGTGACCAAGACCAACCCACGGGGTTTGAGCGCCAGCTCGCCAAAAATTTTAGGTGCGTTGAGCTGCTCTAAGGTTAATATTTTGCTAGGAATGGTCCTGAACACAGCGCCTGCACCGCGTTGGTGGTTGTACGCATTGACCCGAAAGCGTGACAAACCTTCAATTTCAAACGAAAAGTCGATTTCCAAAAACTCTTCATAGAGCTTGCGTTGACCATCGTTCATGATGTCGTAGACCATGCCTTGGACTTTCTTGTGGTCAAATGCCTCGACATTGATGCGCCGTACATCACCATTGACTCGGATCATGGGGGGCAGCCCCGCGGACAGATGCAGGTCGGAGGCCTTGTTTTTCACGCTAAAGGCGAGTAACTGTGTGATGTCCATGAAATCCTCTCTGTACGCTGAAGTTATGTTTGTTACGCTTGGGAGATTATGAACACAATCGCACACAATCTCCAGTCAGTACATTCCCAAATACAGGCGGCCTGCGCGGCGTCTGGACGCCACAGCACATCGGTGCGCTTGCTTGCGGTTTCTAAAACGTGTGCAGCAGACCGGGTGCGCGCTGCATTTTCTGCGGGTCAGACGGCATTTGGGGAAAACTATATTCAAGAGGCTGTTGACAAGATGGTGCTGTTGGCAGATTTGCCGATTGAGTGGCATTGCATAGGGCCAGTGCAAAGCAATAAAACCCGTTTGGTTGCGCAGCATTTTGATTGGGTGCACAGCGTGGACCGTCTCAAAATTGCACAGCGTTTGGATGCGCACAGGCCACAGGAAAAAGGGCCTTTGAATGTGTGCATTCAGGTCAACTTAGATGCAAGTCCCTCTAAAGCCGGTGTTTCTCCCGTTGATGCATTGGCTTTGGCGCTGGAAGTCGCCCAATTGCCGCATTTGCGGCTGCGCGGTTTGATGACTTTGCCAGAGCCTGCACCCAGTTACGAGGCGGCACGTGCAGCGCACGACCAAGCGAAGCGCTTATGGGATGCACTGAACCGAGAGGGGTTGGCGCTAGACACCTTGTCAATGGGGATGTCGGCAGACTTGGATGCGGCTATCCACGCAGGCAGCACCATGGTGCGCGTTGGCACGGCATTGTTCGGCGCACGCACACCCAGCACGCGCGCACCTTAGGAATATCGAAAATTACGGAGGCTTTTGAAAGCGCACCCAGCCCATGATTGAAGCTTGTTTTTCAAAGCTTCAATAATGGGCCTGCTGGTTGTGGCTGCGCCATTGCAATTCAATGGCGCGACAAACCAGCAGCCTAAGTTGCTTTTTAGCTCAGCATCAAGTGGGTTGTGTTTTTCACTTCTTCCATGGCAGCGTAGGTGCGCACTTCGCGCACGCCAGGCAACTGCCACAGCACGGTGCCTGCAAATTCGCGGTAGGTCACCATGTTGGTGCTGCGAATTTTCAGCAGGTAGTCAAAGCCACCAGCAACCATGTAGCATTCTAAAATTTCGCCACGCGCTTGCACGGCTGCTTTAAATGCGTCAAATACGTTGTTTGCTGTTCTGTCGAGCAATACTTCGACAAAAATTACGGTGCCAGAGTCGAGCTTGAGGGGGTTGAGTCGTGCTTCGTAGCCCAAGATGAAACCATCTTTGGTTAAGCGTTGAACCCGTGAAAGCACTGCTGTGGGGGACAAGGCAACGGACTCTGCCAGCTTGAGGTTGGAGATGCGGCCATCTTCTTGCAGTAATGTCAATATCTTGATGTCGATACGGTCTAAGTCTGCGCGGCTATTGGGAACGTGATTCATGGTTGGTCTTTCAGTTTAGTACAGATAACTAAAGGGGAAACCGCTTTCAACGGTTTATTAAATATACCCGCATATTAACGGTCTTGGCGAGGTCTGATCAACATTAGTCAAATATTTAATCTAAAAATGATGAAAATAGATGCAAATATAATTTTATGCGAAAAATATACCACAAATAAGAGAAAAATTCATCCTTAAATGCGTCAATATTGCATCCTTATTTTGAATTATGGAGTTTCCAATGCTTTCAATGCAACGCTTGCCGTTTTCTTACCGACCAGAATCTGATGTTGTTGCAAATAGATTGCAATTTGTAGCACAGGGATTGGACTGGGCCGATGCCGCGCGCGTGGCGGCTCCCTGGGTGCAAGCGGTGCGAGACAATCCGCCGCCCTTTTGGGCGATGGAGAGTTTGCTCAAGGAATACCCGATTGCCAGCGCTGAAGGGCTGGCGTTGATGCGTTTGGCCGAGGCGCTGCTGCGCGTTCCAGATGCGCCCACGGCGATTGCGTTGACTGCGGACCAGCTTGGCCGCGCTGACTTTGAAAACAGCGGTGACAAAGTGCTGGCACGTTTGTCCAACACCGCAATTTCAATGTCCAAACATTTTTTGCCTGAGCCTATGTCGGGCGCGGGGCCACAAGCATCGCCAGGCGTGATGGCCCGTTTGGGGGCTAAAACGGTAGTCGCTGCTACCTTGCGTGCGGTGCAGCTTTTGGGCCGCCAGTTCGTGCTGGGGCAGACGATGCAAGAGGCCATGGTGATCGCCAAACAGGCCCGCGCAAAAGGTAATTTGCGCTATTCCTACGACATGCTGGGCGAAGGTGCGCGTACCCAGGCGGATGCGCAGCGTTATCTCCAGAGCTACAGCGATGCGATTCGTGCCATTGCTGCGCAGACCGATAGCCAGCACTCTTTGGCGCAAAACGATGGCATCTCGATCAAGCTCAGCGCTTTGCATCCGCGCTACGAAGACGCGCAAAGCCAACGTGTGTTGCAAGAGCTGGTGCCTGCGGTTTGGGGTTTGTGTGAGTTGGCGGCACGCGCCAATATCAATCTCACGATAGATGCCGAAGAGGTGGACCGGTTGGAGCTTTCATTGGAGGTGGTCGAGGCTTTGGTGGTCCGTGTGGCCCAGCACTACCCGCAGTGGAAAGGGTTTGGACTGGCCATGCAAGCGTACCAAACGCGGGCCTTGGAGCTGGTGCATTCGGTGGTGGCGTTGGCGCGCCAGCACCAAGTGGTGCTGATGTGCCGCTTGGTCAAAGGGGCGTATTGGGATGCGGAGATCAAGCGTGCGCAAGAGCTGGGTTTGCCGCATTACCCGGTTTTCACGCACAAGCACCATACGGATATTTCGTACCTGGCATGCGCCCGTGCTTTGTTGGACGCACCCGATGCGATTTACCCGCAGTTTGCAACCCACAACGCCGCCACGATTGCCGCTATTTTGCAAATGGCCGCTAAAACGGGAGGGGCGTTTGAGTTGCAGCGCTTGCATGGAATGGGTGAAGGGGTGTACCGAGAGGTGCTCAAAAACCCGCTGGTTTTGTGCCGTGTGTACGCCCCGGTGGGCGCGCACCGTGATTTGTTGGCCTATTTGGTGCGGCGTTTGCTTGAAAATGGTGCGAACTCTTCGTTTGTGCACCAGTTGGCAGATGAGTCCGTGGGTATGCAAGAGCTGTTGATTTCCCCCCTGCGCCTAGAGCCGCAGCCCTCGTTGGTGCTGCCTGGGCACTTGTTTGGGGCGCATGCGGGCGCACGCCAAAACTCTACGGGCTTGGATTTGACCGTGCCGCAAATGCGTGATCCTTTGCTAGAGGCCTATGCCCAGTACGCGGTTGCCAAAGTGCCCGTGTGCGATGTGGGCCAGATTCCCGCACGGTTTGAAGCCGCGCAGCAAGCGCACAGCCTCTGGAGCCAAGTTCCCGTAGCCCAGCGCGCCAGCGTTTTGCGCACTGCGGCACAAGCCTTGCAAGACCAGATGCCCAAATTTTGTGCGCTCTTGGTCAAGGAGGCTTTTAAAACATGGGGCGATGCGGTGGCGGAGGTGCGTGAAGCGGTTGACTTTTTACGCTATTACGCCGATGAGGCGCAGCGCATTATGCAACCCATCGCCATGCCTACGGTGGATGCCAGCGCGGCACCGGGTATGTACGGCGTGACTGGGGAAAGCAATACCTTGGTGCTCAAATCGCGTGGTGTTTGGGTCTGCATCAGTCCGTGGAATTTCCCGCTGGCCATTTTTATGGGGCAAATCGCCGCCGCTTTGGCCACAGGCAACACGGTTTTGGCAAAACCTGCGGAGCAAACCCCGGGCATCGCGCACGCCGCCGTGGGCTTGTTGCATGAAGCCGGTTTGCCGAGCGCGGCTTTACAGTTGCTGCATGGAACGGGGGAGACCGTGGGTGCCGCTTTGGTGGCGCAAGCCGGGGTGGCCGGGGTGGTGTTTACTGGCTCGACACAGGTGGCCAAAATTATTCAGCGTGCCTTGGCCGACAAAAATGGCCCCATCGTCCCGTTCATTGCAGAGACGGGAGGGATTAACGCCATGGTCGTGGACTCCAGTGCCCTGCCCGAGCAAGTGGTCGATGCGGTGGTGACCAGTGCCTTTCGCTCAGCAGGCCAGCGTTGTTCGGCCTTGCGCTTGTTGTGTGTGCATGCGGAGGTGGCTGATGCCATTATTGCCATGATCCAGGGTGCAGCACAGGAGCTGGTGGTGGGCGATTCTGCGCAGCTCACGACCGATGTGGGCCCTGTCATTGACCAAGAAGCTTTTGCCGGTATTACGCAGCATATTGCGCGGCTCGTGGCGCACGCCAAGCCGCTGTTGCCCACTCTGCCGCAGCCCGTGGCGTCCCAAGATGCCCGGTTGGCGAACCTGATTGCGCCGCAGGCTTTTGAGGTTGCCAGCATCGCGCAGGTGAGTGCGGAGATTTTTGGGCCAGTCTTGCAAATCGTGCGCTGGAATGGGGACCCCAGTGCCGTGATTGCGCAGATCAACCAACTGGGCTATGGCTTAACCCTGGGCATTCAAACCCGCATTGACTCGCGTGCGCAGGCCTTGGCGCAAGCCGCCCACATAGGCAATGTTTATGTCAACCGCAACATGATTGGCGCGGTGGTGGGCGTACAGCCCTTTGGCGGTGAAGGCTTGAGTGGCACCGGCCCCAAAGCAGGTGGGCCGTACTACCTGTACCGATTTTGTGCTGAACAAACCGTCACGGTGAACACCACTGCTGCCGGGGGGAATGCCGCCTTGTTGGCCCGGTGAATTTTTACGCATACCCAATTCCATGTGCTTGTAATGGAATATTTTTTTAATTTTTGCTTACCTTGCAATTCAATTGGTTGAAAAGTTAATTGGATTAAATCAAATGTTTGACGCATTAAGTTCAAAGCGATGTTTTAATCAAATTTAACAATTAAGGTTGACTTTGTAAATAATTGTTAAGAAAATTGGCCCCTAAGAAACCTAATTTTGATGAAAGGTTGGCGGGCCATGAAGTCCATAAAAATTACATTACAGGCTATGGTATGGGTTGCGCTCGCCTTGGTAGCATTTCAAGTGTCGGGGCAGATGCAGGAAAATCGCAACGCTGGGGTAACCGTTGCGGTGATCGACAGTGGTGTTAATCCACTAGATGCAGGCTTAAAAGACTGGTTATTGCCTGGGTATAACATGGTTTCTTCCGTGGTAAATGGGGTTGGCGGGCGATCTGGCGACTTCTCCCCCCAAGAGCCTAGGGACCGTTGCGTTGGGGATGCTGGGCAAAATAGGCTATTTCAGACCCATGGAACAGAGGTTGCCCGCATGCTTTTGGCAGGCAGCTTGGCATTCGAGAAAATGCCCGGAATGTTGCGCATTTTGCCGGTTCGCATTTATGGCAATTGTAAAATCTCTCGTGCAGATATGCTCGATGCGATTGCATGGTCTGCTGGTTTTCCCGTCGCGGGCTTGCCGCTCAACCCGCATCCAGCCAAGGTGTTAAACCTGAGCTTTTCTGGTGGAACCGATCACTGCGGTGCCGATTTGCAAAAAATGATCAACCGGTTGATCGAGGCCAAAATATTTTTGGTGGTTGCTGCAGGAAATAACTACCACAAAATGCTCAGAGAGCCTGCCAACTGCGATGGTGCCATTGTGGTGGGTGCTGTAAGCGAGTCGCACCAAATCGAAGACTACTCTGCATTGGATCATCGCATTGATGTTTACGCCTTTGGCGGCAAAGCGCCCGTAGAAATGGCGAATCCGCAGAACAACAGAGATGCGTCTACCGCCTTGGCCGGCATGACCGCTGATCGGCAAGCCTACCCAATCGCCTATGTAGGCACCAGCTTTGCCGCCCCTTTGGTGTCTGGACTGGTGGCGCAATGGGTGCTGCAAAATCCCCATAAAACGGTGGAAGAGTTTCGGGCCAGTTTGGTCAACTACACCTTGGAAATTGCCCCGCCCAAGAGCTGTTCCCAATGCCGACCCCGCTCACTGATGTAAGCCTCTGCCTGTGATCAAAGCCCATAAAGCCACCTGAAGTTGACGTTTGTTTGTAACCCATGCAGTGCCTGAACGTGTGAGAATGGGCTGATTACTCAAGGAGATAGCCCCCATGCCACTTCGCGCAACCAAAATTGTTGCTACCTTAGGCCCTGCTTCCAGCGACTTGGCTTTGCTAGAGCAAATGATTCGTGCAGGCGTGAACGTTGTCCGCCTGAACTTCAGCCATGGCAAGGCGCAAGACCACATTGACCGCGCCCGCATGGTGCGTGAAGCGGCGGCCCTAGCAGGGCGTGAAGTGGGCATCATGGCGGATTTGCAAGGCCCCAAAATTCGCGTCGGTAAATTTGCCCAAGGTAAAGTTTTCTTAGAGGCGGGGCAAAAATTTGTACTGGATGCGGGCCGCACCGAGTTGGGTGACAGCGAAGCGGTTGGGCTCGATTACAAAGACTTACCGCGCGAGGTGCAAGCCGGCGATGTTTTGTTGCTCAACGACGGTTTGATTGTGATCACCGTAGACAGTGTCAAAGGCGAGTCGGTGTACACCACGGTCAAGCTCGGTGGGGAACTCTCTAACAACAAAGGCATTAACAAACAGGGCGGGGGCCTGACTGCACCTGCGTTGACGGCCAA